>NZ_JBHUYG010000045.1:0-33255 GCF_042668795.1 Pedococcus sp. NPDC057267
CCTCCCGCACCACGCGGGAGGCGCCCTTTCGCGTGTGCCGGGTGCCCCCGCCCCGCCCCGCCCCCAGCCCCCCACTTGTTGCCACGTGATGGTCACCCAGCGGCCTCGGGACGCTCCCGGTGACGACCTGGTGGCAACAAGTGGGACGAGCAGGAGGGGGTGGGAAGCGCGCGGGGCCAGACGTCAGGCGGGCTGGGGCTCGCGGTCGGCTGCACGTGACGGGGCACCGGGGTCCGCGGGACCTCGCGGCGGGGTCTTCCTCGCCCTGGGCGGGCGGGCCGGGCCCTTCGCGAACAGGGGGCGCAGGTCGACGTCGGAGCGCAGGCGCCGCCAGAAGTCGGCGTTCGCGCGCAGGTCCGAGCGGGCGTCGTTCGTGGCCGCCCAGTAGGCCGCCGCGTCGGCGTCCGAGGGCAGCCCGGGCCCGAAGACCAGTGCGTTGGCCGACACCGCGAGCGGCCGCAGGTCGACGGGGCCGCGGACCGCACCCGCCTGCTCGAGCCGGGTGGCCCGGCGCGGCGGGTGGTGGCCGTAGGACCGGGCGCTGGCGACGAGGTCGTTCCAGGCCCAGGCGATCCGGGCCGGGGTGGGGCCGCGCGTGGCGTGCCGCTTGCGGCGCCACGCCTTGAGCCCGCGCACCAGCCAGTACAACAGGGTCAGCGCGAGCAGCGGCAGCAGCACGTACAGCACCAGCACCCGCAGCCACCACGGCCACGAGGTCGGGTCGAGGAGCTTCTTCGGCGGCTTCTTGAGGTTGGTGGCGTTCTGCGCCTGGTCCGGACCCTGCAGCACGCTCGGCGGGTTGCTCCCCGGGGGCGGCGGGACGATCGCGCCCACCTTGCGGTCCTGGACCTTCGTCTGCAGCTCCTTGGGCTTGCGGTCACGGTCGGGCAGGAAGTTGTCCTGCAGCACCGGCACCCACGTCCCCGTGGCGTCGCGCACCTCGACCCAGGCGTGGACGTCCTTGCCCTGGACCTGCCCGGAGGCCGGCACGATCGCGCCCATGACGACCCGGGTGGGTATGCCGAGCCGGTTGCCCACGAGGGCGAGGGTCGCGGCGTACTGCTCGTCGTCGCCCGCGAGCTGCGGGATGGAGGTGAACCGCGCGAGCCGGCCGATGCTGTGGCCGGGCAGGTAGAAGCGCTCGACCGAGTTCTCGGTGCCGCCGTCGGTGTAGGCGCCCTCGGACTGCATGACCCTCGCGACCGAGCGGAACTGCGCCCAGGCGTCGGGCACCTCACCCGTCCACGCGTCGAGCTTGGCGTCGAGGAAGGAGGTGTCGGTGCTCTCGGTCAGCGACCCGGTCGACGTCGCCAGCGACTGCGGCATCCTCGTGGCAGTCGCGGGCACGTAGGCGGTGAAGGTGTACGTGTCACCCGGCTCGAGCCGGGCCGGCACCAGCGCCGTGTCGGTGTCGACGTTGAGCCACAGCTGCGAGGCCAGGGCCTCCTGCCGGGCGCCGGTGAACCGGAAGCCGGTCACGGTGCCGGCGGTCGGCAGCCACACGTCGCTGTACCCGCCGTCCGGCACGGTCACGGTCACCGTCGTGGGGCGACCCGGCCCCTGCGCCGCCACGGTGCGGCCCACCTGCTGGAAGGAGGCGCCCGGCACGACCGACCCGGTGTTGGCCCGGCTGGCCGCCCCCCAGACCGAGCCGTCGTAGGAGTCGAGGGTGGCGAACCGCAGCGGGGTGCCGGCCGGCAGGCCGCGCACGTCGAGGACGGTGGTGTTGTAGAGGTCCGACTTGTTGGGCTCGGTGTACTTGCGGAACCCCGCCAGCGGGCTGGCGAACGCCGCGATGTCGATGGGCGGCGTCACGTGGGCGCGGGCGACCAGCCGCGGGTTGGCGTCCCCGCCGGGCAGGTGCGGACCGACGACCAGGCCGGCGACCGCGGCGAGGGCGACGAGGCCGGTGCCCACCCCGAGCCGGGTGGCGCGGCCGGCACCGTTCTGCAGCGGCGCGCGCGTGCGGGCCGACCGCTCGACCATCCAGCCGACCGCCACGACGGCGAAACCGACGCCCTGCGCCGCCAGCGCGGCCGGCTCGAGCGTCCCGAGCACGATGACCAGGCCGAGGACGGCCAGCGGCGCCAGCACCACGGCATACGGGGAGCGCAGGCGGCGCGCGACGGCGTAGGTGACGGCGCCGCCGACCAGGCCCACGGCCCACGGCAGCGCGTGCAGCTCGGCGGTCGTGTCGACCGGCGGCAGCAGCGTGACCAGCCGCTTCCAGCCCTGCACCGCGGTGCGCGCGAGGTCGGCGAACGTCCGCAGGCTCGGCACCACCCCGCCGACGAGGTCCCCGCGCACGGCGAGCGGCCCCCCGAGCAGGAAGTACGCCACGACGACCCCTGCCAGGGTGGCCACGGCCGGCAGCCGCAGGGCGGTGGTGACGTGCGCGAGCAGCAGCCCGACGAGCAGGCCCCCGGCCGCGGCCAGCACCCAGGCGTACCCGGCGAAGTCGGTGCGGAAGCCCAGGAGCGCCAGGCCCACCAGGACGACGGTGAAGGCGGCGTCGACCAGCGCGTCGCGTCCGGGGACCAGCCCGCGCCCCGCGGCGTCGCCGCTCGCCCGGGCGCGCGTGACCGTCCACGTCCGCGCGCGGGTCAGCCCGGGAGCCGTGCGGTCGCGGTGGGGCCCGGTCGGGCCGCTGGGGTATACCGTGTCGCTCACGTGAGCGCCCCGCTGGCGAGGACGGCGCGCAGGTCCTGGATACGGCGGATGTTGAGGCGGACGACACCGCCGACGTGCCGCACGCCGGTCTCCTGCATGGCGTCGATGGTCAGGACCACCTTGGTCACCTCGAGCTCGAACCGGTCGAGGGCGCGTTGCGCCTCGATGAAGGGGCGGCGCGGACCGGTGACGACCACCGCGATCGAGGTGTCGGGCGCGAGCGCCAGCGCGTCGCCGCACTGCGCGTAGAGGTCGGAGGGTCCCAGGGCGACCCGGGCGAACGCGTCGAGGGTGAGGGACGCGGTCGTGCGCGAGGCCTTCTCGCCCCTGCAGACGACCGTCGTGTCCTTGTCGTCGAGGATCGATCGGCGGGCGAGGGAGGCGGCGGCCGAGATGGCGGTCTCGACCTCGTCCTCACCGCCCTCGTAGTGCTCGGGGTCGGCGTCGACGACCAGGCACAGGTGCGAGCGCCGGGTGTCGAGGAACTGCCGGACGAGCAGCCGTCCGGCCTTGGCCGAGGACCGCCAGTGGATGTACCGGCGGTCGTCGCCGGGCTGGTACTCGCGCAGCGCGTGGAAGGCGAGGTCGGCCATCGACAGGTCCTGGGTCGTCTCGCCCTCGAGGTCGCGCAGGAGTCCGGCGCCGAGCGGCTCCAGCGAGACGGTGCGCGGGTGCACGTACAGGTCGGTGACCTCGGTCCACTGCTCGGTGCGCCGCACCAGGCCGAGCGGGTCGCCCTGCACGGTCGAGGCCGGCCCCACCGGGATGACCCCGCGGCGGTGGGTGGGGACGACGAAGAGCTCCTCGTGCTCCCTGCCGGCGGCCAGGGTGGGCAGGGTGAACCGCGCGGCGGACACGCCCACCGGCAGCTCGACGACCACGGGGAGCATCGGCCGCTTGCTGACGTTCGCGACGGTCACGCGACCGGTCGCCGGCTCACCGACGCTGACCCGCACGGGCTCGAGCTCGGTGGTGATGCGCACCCGGGTCCGGCCGAGGGCGAGCAGCAGGCAGGCCAGCCACAGGACGAGGCAGGCTGCGGCGAGCATGAGCAGCTCGGTCCAGCCCGTACGCACGCCGACGACCCACCCGCCGGCACCGAGGGCGAGCACGGCCCACCCCAGCGGGGCGACCCAGCGCGCCGTGCCGAGCACCGGGGCCCAGACCGGTCGGGTGCGGTCCCGCAGCTCGCCCAGCCTGGCGCCGACGGACGGCGGGAGCGTCAGCGACGACGCCGACGGCAGGGACAGGGCGGGTAGCGCGACGGAGGGCAGCGAGGGCACACGCCGCGCCCGCGCCCGCGCCCGGCCACTCGCTGCGGAGCGGGCGCGGAGCTCGGCACGGCTGACCGTCCGCTCCTCGGGAGCGGTCTCGGGGGGTCCTGCAGGGGATGCCATGTCAGGCGACGCGCTCGACCGGCGGCTCGACCTCGCCGAGGACCTGGGTGATGACCTGGTCGACGGTGGTGTTGGCGAACTGTGCCTCGGCGGTGAGGAGCAGGCGGTGGCAGAGCACGGGCTGGGCGAGGGCCTTGATGTCGTCGGGGATGACGTGCGTGCGGCCCTGGCTGGCCGCCCAGGTCTTGGCGCAGCGGACGAAGGCCAGGCAGCCGCGGACCGACAGGCCGAGCTTGACCGACACGTGCCGCCGCGTGGCCTCGGCGATCTGCGAGACGTAGGCGAGGATCGCGGGGTCGACGTGGATCTCGTCGGCGAGCGCTGCCATGTCGGTGACGACGCTGGAGGTCACGACCGCCGACAGCGAGCCCGCCCGGTCGCGCACCTTGGCGTCGCGCAGGACCGCGACGGTGGCCTCGACGTCGGGGTAGCCCAGGCTGGTCTTCATGAGGAAGCGGTCGAGCTGGGCCTCGGGCAGCCGGTAGGTGCCGGCCTGCTCGATCGGGTTCTGGGTGGCGATGACCATGAACGGGCGGCCGGCCTCGTGCCGCACCCCGTCGACGGTGACGTGCGCCTCCTCCATCACCTCGAGCAGCGCCGACTGGGTCTTCGGCGAGGCGCGGTTGATCTCGTCGGCGAGGACGATGTTGGCGAACACCGGGCCCGGGTGGAAGTCGAACGTCTGCTTGCTCGGGTCGTAGATCGTCACGCCGGTGACGTCGCTCGGGAGCAGGTCGGGCGTGAACTGGATCCGGTTGTTGGTGCCCTGGACCGTGCTCGCGAGCGCGCGGGCCAGCTGGGTCTTGCCGGTGCCGGGGAAGTCCTCGAGCAGGATGTGGCCCTCGGACAGCATGCAGGTCACGGCGAGCCGGATGACGTGCTCCTTGCCGAGCACGGCCTTCTCGACGTTGCCCACCATCTGGCGGAAGGCCTGCTCGAACCACTGGGCCTGGTCCTGGGTGACGGTCATCGCTGCGTGTGTTCCTTCGCGGTCGTGGTGGGCGGTGCAGGGGTGGGTGGTGCAGGGCTCTCAGGTGCAGGGCTCGGAGGTGCGGGGGTGTGCGGTGCGGGGGTGGGCCGCGGCCCGCGGCGCGGGCTCACCAGATGAGCGAGCCGGTGGCCGACTGACCGGGTCTGGAGCAGGTCGCTGACACTCTCGCCCCCACGTACCCGACGAAGTTGTCGCTCTCGGCATACGTGTTGCCACCCATGGCCAGGTCCCTCCAGCCGCTCACCGTGCCCCCGTTGAGGCGGAAGGTGCACGTGACGGAGCCGCCGAAGTTGGCCGTGCGCACCGCGATCCAGTAGCAGTCGGAGGTGCCGCACGATCCGTTGCCGGTGTTGCAGGACCGTTGCGAGCACGAGTTCCCCTTCAGGACGGTGACGCTCGGCTTCACCGGCGCGGCGTCGGCCTGCTGGGTCATGGTCAGCGCGTTGCTCGACCAGCCGGCCGCAGAGTAGGCGAAGACCTTGACGGTCCAGTTCTGGGAGTAGTTGCCCGTGAACGAGATCGACGTCTTGGGCGGGCCGTAGACGGTGCCGTTGATCTTGACCTGCGTGATCGCGCGCCCGTTCGTCGGCAGGGACCACGAGAAGCTGACCGTCTTGCCCGAGGCCGAGTGCCGGCCGTTGTTCGGCGTCGGCGTCGGGCCGTACGGGCGGATGGTGACGGCGCTGGACCAGGGACCCGCCCGCCCGGCGGTGTTGATGCCACGGACCTTGATCCCGTAGCCCGACGCACTCACGGGCAGGGTGGCGTTGGTGACGAGGTCCGGGGTGCGGCTGCCCTCGGGACAGGAGCAGGACACGATCCCACTCTTGCCGCCGGCCGACCACTCCACCGCCTTGTAGCCGTTGGCGTTGGACTCGTTCAGCACGACGCTGAACTGCGCCTTGTAGTCGGGCGCGTCCGTCCTGGCCCTGAGTCCTGTCGGCGTCGTCGGGAACCCGGTGGGCTTGATCGTCGACACGTTCGACTTGGCCGACTCGTTGGACGCGCCGTTCGTGGCGGTGACCACGTAGCCGTAGGTCTCCCCCGAGTAGCTCACGCCGTTGTCACGGAAGAACGTCGTCCCGGGGGAGGTGGTCCCCCGCTCGGTCCACGCGCCCGTGCCGGTGCGCCGGTAGACGGTGTAGCGCACGAGCGTCGGGCCGTTGGGGGCCACCGGGCTCCAGTTCACGTTGACGTAGCTGCTGGTGTCGCCCGAGGCCGGTGCCGGGGTCGTGAGGGTCGGGGCACCGACGGCCTGCGGCGTGCCGGCGGACTGCAGGTCGGCTGAGGGGCCGTAGGGACCGGCGCCGAGCCGGTTGACCGCGCGGACCGACACCCGCTGGACGTGGTCGTTGGTCAGGCCGGCGATGCGGGCCGTCGTCGGCGGCGCCGTGACCGTCGTCCGCTTGGCCGCGCCGGTGGTCGTGTCGACCGCCTGCACCTCGTAGCTGCTGACCGGGCTGCCCTTGCGGGGCGGCTCGGTCCACCCGACCACGAGGTAGCCGTCGCCGCGGGAGACCATCCTCACGCCGGTGACCGGGTTGGGCAGGGTGTCGGGCTCGACCGGGGCGGACGGCCCCGCCCTCGGCCCCTCGCCGACGCCGTTGGTGGCGCTCACCGAGAACGTGTACTGCTCGCCGTCGGTGAGGCCCCCCACGGTGCACGGCGAGGCCGAGCACGGCTGGGGACCGGGCGCGCCGGGACCCGTGGTGTAGACGGTGTACCCGGTGATCGGCGACCCCCCGTCGAACGTCGGCGGGGTCCAGGACACCCGCGCCGTGCCGCCGTTGACGCGGTCGGCGGTCGCCGAGACGCCGCCGGGGGCGAGCGGCTTCCCGAGCACGCTGATGGTGCCGCGCCCGACCGCGTTCCGGCCGGGGCCGTCGGAGACGGACACCTCCACGACGCCCTTGCCGGAGGACTCGGGTCCCGCCGTCACGGTCACCGAGCAGCCCGAGGCGCTCGCCGTGAGCTGCTTGCCGCTGACGATGCGCGCGGCCCCGACGGTGCAGGACGGCTTGTCCAGCGGGGAGTCGAGGTAGCCGTGCAGGTCGACCGTCTGCGAGGACCCGGCCTTCAGCCCGTCGACCGAGAACGGCCGGACTCGCGGCGGGGGCGCCGTCTGCAGCGGGTTGCCCTGCGGGTCGAGGGCGGTCTTGGCCGGGTCGGTGTCCAGGCCGAGCACGGTGACGCGGATGTACGAGGGCGAGCCGTTCTCGGGCTGCACCCGCACGCGCCCGTTCACGCTGCTGGGCGCGTCGCGCCCTGCCCGCAGGACGACCTCGCGGCCGCCCGTGCCCGACTGCCCCAGGTCGACGCCCCTGGACTCGGGGTCCCAGCTCGCCTGGTACCTCACGTCCGCCGCGGTCAGCCCCGGCGGCAGCCAGGCGTGGCACAGGGTCGGGATGTCGAGCGAGCGGGGGCGCCCGGCTGCGGTGAGGCTCACCGCGAAGTCCGGGCAGGTCAGCAGCGGCACCTTCGGCCCGATCTGGACCGGGATGGAGACGTATGCCGTGCGGGCGTCGGTCTGCCGCGCGTTCTCCTTGTCGGTGACCTCGAGGAGCACCGCGCCCGGACCGACGTAGCCGTTGGACGACGTGAGGGTCAGGGTGTTGCGGCCGTCGTTCTCCACCGCGAGGTTGCCGGCGGGGGACGCGCTGAGGGTGTCGGGGGTGGTGAGCGAGACGACCCGCGCCCGCGGCGACTTCACGTAGTCACCGATCGCGACCGTCGTGGTGGAGTCCTTGCCCATCTCGATGAGCGAGCCGTCCGCGACGAACGGCACGCCGTTGCTCCCCGTCGGCACGTAGATCAGCGCCATGGCCGTCTCGCCGTCGGCGTCCTCGATGACGTAGGGGACGGTGTGCGGGTGGTCCAGGACGCGCACCCGGACCTTGTTGCCCTCGACGACCCCCTCGGGCGACAGGGTGCGCACGATCCGCAGCTGGCTGTGGTCGCCGTCGACGTCGCGGTCGTTGGCGAGTGCGTCGACCACCGTCGTCTGCTCGCCGGGCTGGGGCTTGGCGACGTCGTCGACCGCGACCGGGCGGTTCTTCCAGCCCTTGACCGGGATGACGGCGATGGTCGACCGGGACGGGTCGAAGACGCCGTTGTCGATGCCGTACGTCAGCCGGCGGGGGCCGTCCGCCACCGGCGGGACGGTCGTGCGGAAGGTGCTCGCCTTGGCGTCGATGCGCCACTTCGCCAGCTCGGCCGCCGGGTTGAGGTCCTTGTACGTGAGGTCGACGACGTCGCCCCGCGCGATGAGGTCGTTCTCGGTCGGGTCGATCGTGACGGTCTTGCCGGGCGCGGCCCGGACCTCGTCCTGGACAGCGACCGGGGGCTGGGGGTCGCCGGGCTGGACGACACCGATCCGCACGAAGCCGGTGCTCTCGGCGCCGTACCGGTCGGCCACGCGGTAGTGCAGCACCTCGGTGCCGGCCGCCCGCGGGTACGCCTCGTACCTGATCGTCGAGGCGCCGAAGCCGGTGACCCGGCCCAGCGACAGCTCGACCGGTCCGCCGTCCTCGCCCTCGATGCCCTGCACGGTGACGCTGTCGCCGTCGGGGTCGACGCCGGAGGTGGGGACGGTGATCGTCAGGGGCTCGCCGGCGACGACGCTGGCCGAGAAGCTGCGCGCGGTGGGGGCCTGGTTGGGACTGGTCGGCCCCGGCGGCGGCTTGACCGTGACGGTGACCCGGGCCGACTGCTCCTTGCTCTTGTCGCCGATCGGGTAGGCGCCGTACTCGATCGTGACGACCTTCTCCGCGGAGATCGGCTTGGTCGTGTCGGGCACGTACCGAAGCACGTTCCCGGAGGCGAACGCGTTCTGCGCCTCCCCGCCGAGGACCTTGACCGAGTCGGGGTCGAGCACGAGCGGCACGCCCTCGGCCATCGAGTCGTTGTCCAGGACCGGCACGGTCACGGTGTCGCCGTAGCGGACCACCGCGGTGTCGTCCTGCAGGATGGGCAGGGCGCCGTCGTCGGCCGGCCGCTGGGTGACCGTGAGCTCTCCGGTGGCGGACTTGCGCCCGTCGCTGACGACGTACCGCACGGTGCCGGTGCGTGGCGCACCGCCGGTGAACGGCTCGAGCGCCTCGACCCGCACCCAGCGCCCCTGGTAGATGGACGGCCGCAGCCAGGTGCTGTCGGCGTCGGTCGAGACGCTGCGGGTGACGAGCACGTCGGCCCGCGGCGAGTAGTCGTTGGCCAGCACGTCGGCCATGACCGGCGTCTGCTCGCGCACGGTGGCCGAGTCGCCGTTGGCGACGGGTGGGGCGTCCGGGTCGGGGTTCTCGATGAGGTCGACCCGGATCCGGCCGGGGGCGACGCCCTGGCCCACCTGCGCGGCATAGGTCAGCTCGTAGGTGCCCTTCGCCGACCCGGTGATGGTCACGACTCCGGTGTCGAGCTCGGTCTGGACGGTGAGCGAGCCCTGCGAGCGCACCTCGGTGGCGAGACGCATCTGGGCGTCCGGCTCCTGCGGGTCGGCGCCGGCGATGTCGTTGCCGAGCGGCTCGAGCTGCAGCGGCTTGCCGACGACGCCGCGGACGACGTCCGGCTGGGTGCCGGGTGCACGGAACGTGGAGTCCTTGCCGAGCACGTCGAGGGTGACCTTGGCCTTGGTGCGGGCCCCGTGGTCGTCCTCGACGGCGTAGTCGACCGCCTCGGACCCGGCCTTCTGCCCGGCGCGGACGACGAGCCGGCCGAGGCCGTCGACGAGGCTGCCGGAGTCGGTCGGTGCCACCGACACCGGGTCGCACTCCGGGTCGCGCCAGTCGCCGAGCACCTGCAGCGGCAGCCGCCCGCCGGCGACGACGGGGTAGGCCGTCGTGGCGATCTTCGCCTGGCCCTCGCGCAGCGTCGGGGGCGAGTTGACGGAGTCGTCGACCACGGTGACCGACACCGAGGCCTGCGCGTGCGGGGCCGACGTGCCGTTGTTGACCTTGTAGGAGAAGGAGAACGCCCGGGACTGCGGGTGGGCGGGCACCGTGATGTCGATGCTCTGGCCGTCGCCGGCCACGGTCGTCGTCACGCCGGGGACGTTCGGGGTCGTCACCTCGTCGGGGGCGATCGCCAGGATCGAGCCGGCGCTGTCGGTGTCGTTGTCGAGGACGTGGAGCTTGCTCGTGCGGCCGGGGCGCACCTTGTAGGTGTCCGGCTCGGCCTTGGGCGGCTGCGGGGTGCTGGTGTCGTCGACGACGTTCTTGTCCTTGTTCTTGGACTTGTCGTCGGTCTGGCTCGGCGGGACGACCGAGTCCCAGTTGTCGACCTTGAGCGGCTTGGAGTCCAGGTCCCAGGCGTCCCCGGTGTCGAGGTCGTTGAGGACCACGAGGCCGTGGTTGGTGCGCAGCGCCATGCCGTCGCGCAGCGGCACGTCGCCGGGGCGGGTCAGCGTTCCGGCGGAGGTCGCGTCGTCCTGGCCGCAGTTCACGCCGTAGTACGCCTCGGCCGTGCGGGCCCACGCGCCGTGGACGCACGACCCGAGCCGCAGGGGCCGGCTGACCATCGGCGACTCCGCGGCGCCGGTGGCGTTGGGCAGGCGGATGCCGCCCTGGTCGGCCTTGCCTCCGAGGCCGATGACCCGCACCTCGGTGGCCGTCTCCAGCGCCACCGAGTCGGCGGCGGGGCCTGCCTGCTGGAGCGCGGCATACGCCAGCGAACCGGTGCGGCGGACACCGCCGGCGACGGGGGTGTCGAGCCCCTGGGCGAACAGCTGGTCGTCCACGGGGTCGTAGACGACCCAGCGGGTGCCGACCGCCGTGATGTCGACCGCGCTGGTCCGCAGCTTGAGCCGGGAGGTGACCGGTTTGCCGAAGGAGTCGCCCGCCGCGGGGATCGTCACGACCGTGCCCGTGGCCGCGGACACCGCGTGCACCCCACCGGTGACGTCGACCGTGACGGCGGCGACGGCGCCGACCTTGGCGATCGGGTCGCTGGTCGTCGACAGGTCGAGCCCCTGCAGCGGCCCGGACGTGCCCACGCGCTGCGCCCAGACCTTGCCCGAGGTCGGGTCGACCATCGCGACGGTGCCGCCGCGCAGGTCGACGGTCGAGGGGACGTACTCGTTCGCGACCCGCCTGGCACGGGTGGGGTAGGTGACCGTGGCCGAGGAGTCGAGCCGCCCGGTCCGGGGGTCGATCGGCAGGAGCTGGTCGGTCGCGAGGCTGACCCCGAGGACGGCGGACCCGTCCTGCAGGACGTCGAGGCCCGAGCCGGGCGTGACGTTGGCCTGCACGCCGGCATCGAACTGCTTGGCGGCCTTGTTCATCCGCGCGAACTGGGCGTGGTTGGTCGCCGAGACCCACACGCCGCCGTCGTTGAGGTCGGCCTCGTGGACCGTCTCCCCCTTGGACTGCACGGCGAAGAAGGCCAGGCTGGCAGCCGCCAGCGCGACCACGACCCCCGACGCGATGCCCGCCCTCCGGTGGAACACCGGGCTCATGACTACTTCCCCCCAGGTCCTTCACTGTCGATCGCGTCGAGGAGCACGAGGTCCGCCTCCGTCACCAGACGGGTCGACAGCGCGTGCTCGACGAGCCTGGACTTCCTGTTGCTCGCGAGCTTCCCCGGGCCCCCGTGCAGTCCACGAGTACCAGCATCCGCGAGCTTTTGACACACGTTGTCCAGTTTTCGGTTGAACTTCGTGACCTTCCAGCCCAGCCGCGCCGCCGCGTCCGCGGACGACGGGATCTGGCCGGTCCCGGCATACGACCGGCGCAGCAGGGGCTCTGCCAGCGCGACGATGAGCAGCTTCTGGTCGGGCGTGAAGGTCACCCGGCCCACCGTCGTCTCACCGGTGGCGGTGTCCTCCTCGAGCGCCTCGGTGCGGGTCGAGGTGAACGCGGGGCTGCCCACGACGATGTCGAGGTCGTACGTCGTGGGGCCGGCCGTGAACCAGACCGTGAAGCGCTCGAGCGCCAGCGGGATCCGCGCCCCGGGGTTGAGCCAGGCCTGGAACAGGCCCTTCTTGTCGGCGACGGTCGCGGTGAGGGTGGTGCCGACGTTGCTCAGCCACCACAGCCCGCCGTCGTGGACGACCTGCAGGAAGCTGCGGTGCAGGAACGGGTTGTCGTCGATCTCGACGTCGCCCGTGCGCCCGATCGTCAGCGGCGTGCCCGGCACGGCGACGAACTCCTCGCCGCAGAACTCGACCGTCACCGTGCCCGCGTCCACCGCCGCGCTCACCTGGCCACCGCGCAGACCGGGGTCGAGTAGTCCGAGCCCGCGCCGTTGCGGTTGGTCCTGACCTGGGCACACACCTGGGTTCCCGCCTTCGCTGCGATCGTCGTGGTCGCCGTGTCGAGGGGTCCGCGGTCCTGGGCCTGCGTCAGGGCCGAGGTGTCGGGTCCGGAACGGACGAAGAACCGGTCCTGCTTCTGCGGCGCCAGGTAGGTCCACGTGAGCCGCACGCCTCCTGCCACCCCGGTCGCCTCGACGCGCGGGGCGTCGGGGACGTCGAGGGCCACGTCGCCGGTCTGGCTGGCCGCCGTGGTCGGGGAGTCGGTCGCCCTGTCGTCGCCGCCTCGACCCCCGAAGAGGAACGAGAAGAGGGCGACGACCGCGACCGCGCCCACCGCGAGCGCCGCGAACGTCACCGCGGGGTTGCGCGTGGGGGCGGGCGCCGGCGCCTCGGGCGCGGCGACGGTGCTCGTGCCGAGCCGGTCGCGGCTGACCGTCCCCTCCGGGACGTCGCCGGGGACGGGCCTGCGCTCGTATGCCGCGTGCGTGCCCGGGGCGGTCGGGACGCCCTGGGCACCGGTGACGGCGTGCGTCCCGCCGACCGAGCGGGCCGGCCGGGGCGGGACCACCGGGACCTGCCCCTGCACCGCCCGGGGGGCGCGCACGCGGGTGCGGTCTCCGTCGCCACCCTCCGGGCCGCCGGTCTGGTCGGCGAGGGTGGTCTGGCCCTGCTCGTCGAGGACGACGATGGCCGACCGGGCGAACCGCTGCTCCTGCTCGATCTCCTGCAGGGAACGGGCGAACGCCAGCGCCGACTGCGGCCGGGCGTCGGGGTCCTTGGCCATCGCCTGGGCGAGCAGCCGCTCGAGCGAGGCCGGGACGTCCGCGCGGCCGGTCGGGGGAACGGGGCTGGTACGGATGCGGGGCATGAGCCCGTAGGCCGAGTTGTCGCCGCCGGGGACCTCGAACGGCGAGCGGCCGACGAGCAGCTGCCACAGCGTGGCGGCCAGCGAGTAGACGTCGGAGCGCACGTCGCCGCTGGACTGGCCGAACAGCACCTCCGGGGGCGCCCACGGCACGCTGACGCCCACGTCGTCGTCATCGTCCTCGGCCGCCCCGTGCCCGAGCTGGCCGGCGATGCCGAAATCGGTGAGGCCCGGCGCGCCGTACTGGCTGACCAGGACGTTGGCCGGCTTGATGTCACGGTGGGTGATGCCGGCCCGGTGCGCCGTCTCGACCGCGCTGGCCAGCTGGATGCCGGTCCGCAGCACCTCCTCGACCGACAGCCGCTCGCTGCGCGAGCGCATGGCGAGGTTCGGCGGCGGGTAGTACTTCATGACGAGGTACGGCCGGCCGTCGGTCGACGTTCCGGACCGGAACACCTGGACGATGTACGGGTGGTCGGCGAGCTGGGCCATGGTGTCCGCCTCGTCGCGGAACTGGCGGCGGATCGCGTCGGTGATCCCCTCGCCCTTGAGCACCTTCACCGCGACCCGCATCCGGGGCGCCTGCTGCTCGTAGAGGTACACGTCGGCATACCCGCCAGAGCCGATGCGCTCGCGGTAGACCAGGCCGTCCAGCTCGGGTGGCGCGGCACTGCTCACGCCCGCACCTCGTAGGTGAAGGTGACCTCGTCGGCCATGCCGACGACCGTGCCGGGCTCGATCACCTGGCTGTCGCTGGGGCGCAGCCGGACCGGCTGCTGCCCGGGCAGGGTGATCGTGGTGCCGTTGGTCGAGCCGAGGTCGCGGACCAGGACGTGCCACCCCTCGAGGACGACCTCGACGTGGTTGCGCGAGATGTCGTTCTCGGCGCTGACGACCCGCACGAGGTGCGGCCGGTCCGCGGCGGGCAGGTCGGCGTTGAGCTTCGGGGCCCGGCCGAGCAGGACGCCGCGGTCGAGGGTGACGACGTCACCACTGGACAGCCGGATGGTGCCGAGCGGCGGCCGCGGGGCCTGGAACGGCTGCTGGGGCGGGATCTCGCGGTCGCAGACCCGGCAGGTGACGGCGTGCGGCGGGCTCGGGTGGCCGGCCGGGCACAGCACCGCCAGCACGATCGGGCCGCGCGGGATCGACCCGGTGGCGGTGACGGGCAGGCTCGCCCGGTCGACCGTGGCCTCCTCGGGCTCGACGGCCTCCTCGGGCGCGACCGGCGCGGGGGCCGAGTCCCGCGGCGCGGACGCCGGGGGGACGGGTCCCACCACGGGCTCCGACGCCGACGGCAGGGGAGGCAGGGCACCCCAGCCGGTCGGTGCCGCCGGGGGCTGCTCGGCGGCGCGCACGGGGGCGTGTGGCTCGGGGGCGGCCGGCTCGGGGGCGACCGAGGGGTCGCGTTCGGGGGCGTACGGCTCCGGGGCGTACGGCTCCGGGGCGGCCGAGGCGTCGCGTTCGGGGGCCGACGTGGCGGGGCCCGACGCGGGCTCCGGCGGCGGGACGTTGCTGCCACCCCTGCGCCACGGGACCGACTCGATGAGGCCGCTGCCGCTGCCCCGGGAGCCGGCGGCAGCTGCCGGAGCGACGGGATCGGCCGCAGGCGTCGACCCGGACGTCCCCGGCACCGGCGCCGAGGCGGGGTCGGGCCGGCCCTGCTGGGTGTGCAGCGGGGGCGGCAGGGTGTGGTCGGAGGCCTCGTCGAGTCCGCCGGCCTCCTCCATCGGCGCCCGGCCGATGGGTGGCTCGGAGAGCGAGCCGGTGTCGTGGTCGCCCAGGAACGGCGGGGTGCCGGTCGAGCCCGGGGCTCCGAACAGGTAGTCGTAGCCGGGCACGTCCTGCACCTCGGGCTGGTCGCGGTCCGGCGCCTGCTGCTCGCGCGGCGGCCCGCCGCGGCGCAGCCGGGCCGGCAGCTGCCAGCCCTTGACCGCGCTAGGCCGCTCGAGCTCACCGTCGGGCAGGCCCTCGGGCTCGGGCTCGGGCAGCGGCTCACCGGAGTGCAGCACCACCTCGGTGGCACCCGCCGGGGCGTCCGTGTCGGTCCACGGGCCCCGCCCGGCACGGAACTCGAGGTCGCCGTCGGGGCCGGACACCACGGCATACGCGGTGCCGCGGGCGACGACACGCACGGGGTCGCCGTCGAGGACGGCCACGAAGTCGGGGGCCCGGCGCAGTCCCTCGGCGGAGAGGGCGTCGAGGACGTCGTCGAGGTCGCCGGTCCGGACCGACTCGGCGACGCGCTTGACCACGTCGTCGGACTCCCCGCCGCGCACGAGGGCGGACACGCCGCCAGCCGAGATGGCGGACCATCCCGGCTGGTCGGGGGCGCGGAACCGGACCTCGCTCATGCGGGTGACCCCGTCACCTCGCTGCGGGGAGCCGTGTCGGCGTCCGGGTCGTCGTCGCTGTCGTCGCGGCCGTCGAGGTCGACGACGACCACGGTCACGTTGTCGCGACCCCCGGCGTCGACCGCGGCCCGGACCAGGGCCTCGGCGGCGTCCTGCGGGTCCTCGTGGGTGGACAGCAGGTGGGAGATCTCGGCGTCGGAGAGCTCGCCGTTCAGTCCGTCGGAGCAGACGAGGAACCGCTCGCCCGGCTGCGGCGGGAACACCCAGAGGTCGACCGCCGGCATGGTGTCGGCGCCGAGCGAGCGGGTCACGACGTTGCGCAGCGGGTGCCGGGCGGCCTCGGCCTCGGTGATGAGGCCGGCGTCGACGAGCTCGCGCACCTCGGAGTGGTCGACGGTCACCGGCTCCATCCGGCCGTTCGCGAGCCGGTAGACGCGGGAGTCGCCGACGTTGAAGACCGCCCAGTGGCTCGAGCCACCCTGGGACACGACGGCCAGGCCCGCGGCGGTGGTCCCCATGCCCGTCTGGGCGGGGTTGCGCGCGACCGAACGCAGGATGCGGTCGTTGGCCTCGGTGAGCGCGCGCACGACGTCGTCGCGGACGACGACGGCGCGGGAGGTGACCTCCTGCACCGTGTCCACCGCGATCCGGCTGGCGACCTCGCCCGCGGCGTGGCCGCCCATGCCGTCGGCGACGAGGTAGAGGCCACCGGCCGCGAGGTGCGCGTCCTCGTTGTGGTCGCGGACGCGGCCGACGTCGGTGGCCGCGCCGACCCGCAGCGTCAGCCCGTGCACCGTCGTGGGGGTGGCCCTCACCGGGTCACCCGGACGGTCTGCATGAGCTCCTGGACGGTGGCGTACTCCGACTCGACCTCGGGGCCGCCCACCGAGCCGGTCACCTGGATGAGGTCGACGACCTGACCGCGCCGCGCTCCCGCGAACAGGTGCGCCTGCACGACGTCCCCCACCTTCTCGTCGGTCCACGAGACGTTGACGCCGACGAACGGGACCTCGGCGATCTCGACCTCGAACGGGTCGTCCATCTCGCCGTCGGGCCGCTCCTGCACGAAGGCCTTGAGCTCGGCCAGGGCCCGCCCGATGGTGAACTCCGCCGACCGGGTGAAGCCGCGGACGACGAGGTTGGGCGCGAACGCGCCGCCCTTCTCCGCCCGCCGTGCGGCGAGCAGGGTGCCCGGGACGCGCACCGGGGACCAGCCGTCCGGGATGTCGACGGTGACCGAGGGCGGGCCGGGGAACTGCTCGCTCGGGTACTTCAGGGTGGGCATCGGGACCTTTCGGGGGCCAGGCGGCAGCCGTCGCCGCACCGGCAAGGCTAGGTGGCGTGGGGAGCCCTGCCGATGGGGAGCACTCCCCATCGTCGGCACCCCGCCGCGTCACCCCGCCGGCACAGACGTGGGCAAGGCTCCCACACCGGGCGCGACACCGAAACCTCGCCCATTTCGGACGCTCCGGACCGCGCTCGCCCGCACCCGACCGCGCTCGACCGCACCGGATCACGCCGCACCACGAAGGACCGCGCCCCGCCCCCTGTGCCCGGAGGTCTGCTCGCAGACCCGCGTCCCACTGCGCAGAGAGCGGGTCCGAGCGCAGGCACACGCTCGTCTGTGCACAGACGAGCGTGCACGGGGCGTATGCCGGGCGGCACCAACCCGGCGCCGCCGACGGTCAGCGGCCGGTCACTCGCCCGCCGGACCGGCCTGGCCCCCGGCCTGGCCCCCGGGCTCGCCGCCCGACTCGGGCTGCTGCTCCCACCAGGCCCGCAGCTCGGCCTCGACGGCCTCCCGCCCGATGACCCCGCGGTCCAGCCGGACCTCGAGCAGGTGCTTGTACGCGCGCCCCAGCACCGGGCCGGGACGGATGCCCAGCACCTGGCCGATCTCGTTGCCGTCGAGCTCGGGGCGCACCGCAGCGAGCTCCTCCTGCTCCTGCAGCCGATCGATCCGGCGCTCGAGCTCGTCGTACGTGGTCGAGAGCCGCTGCGCCTTGCGGGCGTTGCGGGTCGTGGAGTCCGACCGGGTCAGCCGGTGCAGGCGCGGCAGCAGCGGCCCCGCGTCGGTGACGTAGCGACGCACGGCCGAGTCGGTCCACTGCCCGTCGCCGTACCCGTGGAAACGCAGGTGCAGCTCGGTCAGCCGGGCCACGGCCTTGACCGTCTCCTTGTCGAACCGCAGCGCCTTGAGCCGCTTGGCCGCCAGCTTGGCGCCGACGACCTCGTGGTGGTGGAACGACACCCCGCCGCCGGTCTCGAACCGCCGGGTCGCCGGCTTGCCGATGTCGTGCAGCAGCGCCGCCAGCCGCAGCACCAGGTCGGGGCCGGGCACGGACTCGGGCGGCCCGTCGGCCGGGCCCTCGAGCGCGATCGCCTGGTCCAGGACGGTGAGCGAGTGCTCGTACACGTCCTTGTGCCGGTGGTGCTCGTCGATCTCCAGCCGCAGGGCCGGCAGCTCGGGCAGCACGTGGTCGGCCAGCCCGGTGTCGACGAGCAGCCGCAGGCCGCCACGCGGGCGCGGCGCCAGCAGCAGCTTGGACAGCTCGTCGCGCACCCGCTCGGCCGAGACGATCCCGATCGAGCCGGCCATCTCGGTCATGGCCGCGCGCACCTCGGGCGCCACGTCGAAGCCGAGCTGCGCCACGAAGCGGCACGCGCGCATCATCCGCAGCGGGTCGTCGCCGAAGGACACCTCCGGCGGCCCGGGGGTGCGCAGGCGACGGGCGGCGAGGTCGGCCAGCCCGGCATACGGGTCGACGAACTCCATGGCCGGCAGCCGCAGCGCCATCGCGTTGACGGTGAAGTCGCGCCGGACCAGGTCGTCGGGGAGGTTGTCGCCGAAGGCGACGACGGGCTTGCGGGTGAGGCCGTCGTAGGCGTCGGCGCGGTACGTCGTCACCTCGACGGTCGTCGCGCCCCGCCGGGCGCCGATGGTGCCGAACTCGCGCCCGACGTCCCAGTGCGTGTCCGCCCACGGCTTGAGGACCGCGAGCGTCTCGTCCGGCGTGGCGCTCGTCGTGAAGTCGAGGTCGGGGCTGGTCCGGCCGAGGAAGGCGTCGCGGACGGGCCCGCCGACCAGGGCCAGCTCGTGCCCGGCTGCGGCGAACCGCTCGCCCAGCTCGGTCAGGAGCGGGACGACGGGTGCGAGGTGGGCGGTGGCGCGGCGCAGCAGCTCCAGCTGCGGCGCGGACCCGGCCGCGTGCGGCTCGCGGGGATCGGCGGAGGACACGGGGACCAAGCCTAGGCGCTCGTTAGAGTGGCGGGGTGACCTCCCCCGCGCCCGAACCGGACCGCCTGGCCCGCAGGCTGCCCGCGGTGGAGGAGCGCTCGGCCGGGGGGATCGTCGTCGACGTCCAGGACGGCGTCGCCCGGATCGCGGTCATCGCGCGGCGCAACCGGGCCGGGCGGATCGAGTGGTGCCTGCCCAAGGGGCACCGCGAGGACGGCGAGACGCTCGTCGAGGCCGCGGCCCGCGAGGTGGCCGAGGAGACCGGCATCGAGGGACGCGTGCTCACCGAGCTCGGCACCATCGACTACTGGTTCGCGACCGGCGAGCGCCGGGTGCACAAGTTCGTCCACCACTACCTGCTCGAGGCCACCGGCGGCGACCTCACCATCGAGAACGACCCCGACCACGAGGCCGTGGACGTCGCGTGGCTGCCGCTGCACGAGGCCCACGAGCACCTCACCTTCCCCAACGAGCGACGCATCGCCCGGCAGGCCTGGGCCCGCCTCTCCGGGGACGGCTGATGGTCGGCGGTCCCCGGCGCCGCGCGCTCGGCGCGGCGGCCCTCGTGCTGTCCGCCGTCACCCTCCTGCTCGGCCCCGGTGCGGCCGCCGGGTATGCCGCGGGCGCGCCCGCCGGGGCTCCTGCCGGTGTGGCAGGCGGCGCCTCCGCCCACCTGGTGGGCGAGCCCGCCGTCGCGGCCCAGCCGGGCACGGTGGCCGACCCGGGCGTGCCGGCGAGCGCCCCCACCGCCGACCCGGGGTCCACGGACCTCACCCTGACCTCGGTGAGCCCGGCCGTCGTCCAGCCCGGACAGGACCTCGTCGTCACCGGTTCGCTGCGCAACGGGACGAGCTCGCCCCTGCCCAGGCCGACGGTGCAGGTGGTCCTGGGGGACACGCCGGTCGAGCAGTCGCGCGAGCGCGTTCAGGAGTGGGCGAGCGCCACCGGGCCCGCCCGCGGCACCGTGGTGGGGCAGACCCGTCTCGGCGGGACCCTGGCCCCCGGCGCGAGCAGCGGCTTCCGGGTGGTGGTGAGCAAGCTCGCGTCCCGCGCCACCGGGTCCACCTACGGCGCCCTGCCGCTCAGCGTCGAGAGCGGCAGCGCGAGCGTGCGGACCTTCGCCGGGTACCAGCGCCTCAAGCAGTACCAGCCGCTGTCGGTCGCCTGGGCCGTGCCGCTGACCCTGGACCCCGACCCCGACCTGTTCGCGGCGGAGGGCCAGCCCCGCGAGGACGCCTGGCAGCGCGCGCTCGGTGACGGCTCGCGGCTGAGCCGGGTCCTCGACGCCACCCAGGACACGACGGTGACGTGGGCCGTCGACCCGACGCTGACCCCGAGCCTGCTGCAGGGCCAGCACGACGTCGCGACGGGCGCGGACGCGGCCGGCGAGCGCGCCCTCCGCTCCGCCACGGAGGGGCGCATCACCAGCGGCGCCCAGAGGCACTCCCCCTGGGTCCTGCCCGACACCGACGCCGACCTCGCCGCCGTGGTCGGGACCCCGTCCGGGGACTCGCTGATGCGCGGGTACGTCGCGCGCTCGGCCCCCGTGGCCCGGGCCCTCGGCGGTCGCTCCGACGTGGCGTGGCCGGTGGACGGGGCGTACACGACCAGCCGCGAGGGCGCCCTGCGACGCGTGTACCAGGGCCCGGCGCTGGCCGGACAGGTCATCTCGTCCTCCGTCCTCGGTGGGGACGCCACCACCAGCACCCCCGTGGCCGCGCAGCGCTCGGTGTCCGGGCTGCCCCTGCTCGCCTACGACGACGAGCTCAGCAGCCTGCTGGCCCGGACCCGGTCGCCGCAGGAGGGGGTGCTCAGCGCCCAGCAGTTCGTGGCCGACACCGCCGCGCTGCTCAACGAGCTGCCCGGGACCGAGAACCGGACCGTGCTCGTCGTGGCGCCACGCTCGTGGGGACCCGACCCGGCGACCGCCCGTGCCTTCTTCACGACCGCCGCCGCCATCCCGTGGCTCACCCCCACGACGACCGACGCCGAGCTCGCGCAGGCCCGGCACGCCACCCCCTCCCCTGCCGCCCCCGTGACCCGGCCCACCGAGCCGTTCCCGGGCGGACGACCCGTGCTGACGGCAGACCGGGTGGCGGCCCTGGAGCGCATCGTCCGCACCGTCCAGGGAGTGGCGACCATCAGGGACGACGGCGACCAGTTCGGTCGCACGTGGAGCAGGGCGGCCGAACAGCTCGCCTCGACCCGGTGGCGCGCCGCCCCCACGGCCTGGAGCACGCTCGAGGGGCGCGTGGACCGAGCCGCCGCGCAGACCACGTCGGCCGTCAAGGTCCTCGCAGGGACGATCAACTTCCTCGCCGAGTCCGGCCGCCTGCAGATCACCGTCACGAACGACCTCCCCGTGCCGGTGGACAACGTCAGGCTGGAGGTCGAGGCGTCGAACCCGCGCCTGCGCATCGACAGCCAGCCGCCGATCCTGCGGATCGGGCCGCGCAGCCGGGCCACCGTCAGCGTCGGTGTCACCGCCCTGGCCGCGGGTCCGGTCCCCCTGCGGACGACGCTCACCGCTCCCGACGGCACCGTGATCGGGCAGGGGGCCGAGGTCCAGGTCCGGGTCACCCCCACGGGAGACTGGGTCTACTGGGTCCTCGGCGGGCTCGCGGGACTCATCCTGCTGGCTGGGCTCGCGCGCACCTTCCTGCGCCGCCCCCGCCGACGCCCGACCAGCCCCACGACCCCCGAGGTTCCCCGATGACCGAGTCCAGCCTGGCCCGTTCCTCCGCCGTGATGGCGGGAGGCACCGTGGTCTCGCGCGCGCTGGGGTTCGTCCGGGCCACGATGCTGGCGGCCGTCATCGGCACGACCGGCCTGGCCGCCGACGCGTTCGACGTGGCCAACACGCTGCCCAACCTCTTCTTCCTGCTGCTCGCGGGGGGCGTCCTCAACGCCGTCCTCGTCCCGCAGATCACGAAGGCGGCCGCCCACGACGACGGCGGCCACGAGTTCGTCAACCGCCTGCTCACGATCTCGATCGCGCTCATCGCCGGTGGGACGGTCCTGGTGACCGCCGCGGCACCGCTGCTCGTGCGTGCCTTCGCCGACTTCACCGACGCCCGGGCGGTCGGGCTGGCAACCGCGTTCGCCTTCATCTGCCTGCCGCAGATGTTCTTCTACGGCCTGTACACCGTCCTCGGGCAGGTGCTCAACGCCCGCGCCCAGTTCGGGGCGTACATGTGGGCCCCCGCCCTGGCCAACGTCGTCATGATCGGCGGCCTGCTCGTCCTGCTCACCGGCTTCCCGACCCAGGTCGGCCCCGCCGGGTGGACCCCCGCCATGGTGTGGATCCTGGGTGGCACCACCACCCTGGGCATCGTCGCGCAGGCCCTGGTGCTCGTCGTCCCGCTGCGGCGGGGCGGTTTCCGGTTCACCCCGGTCTGGGGGTTCCGAGGCACCGGCCTCGGGTCCGCGTCGCGGGTGGCGCTGTGGACCTTCGCGGCCCTGGCCGTCAGCCAGCTCGGGTTCGTCGTCACCTCGCGGGTGCTCACCCGGGCCACCGGCCTGCTGGACAGGTCCCACCAGATCGGGGCCGGCAAGGCGACCTACAGCAACGCCTTCCTGCTGTTCATGCTGCCGCACTCGCTCATCACGCTGTCGCTGGTGACGGCACTGTTCACCCGCATGTCCACCGCGGCGAGCGCCGGCCGCACCGCCGAGGTGGTGGCCGACCTGGGCCGAGGCCTGCGACTGCCCGCGGTGCTGCTGGTCCCCGGCATGGTCGCCGCCGTGCTCTTCGGCGAGCCCCTCGTCCGGCTCCTCTTCTTCGGCAACTCGGCGGCCGCGACCCGGCCGGTCGCCCACGTCATGATCGCCATGATGGTCGGGATCCTGCCCTTCGGCTGGCTCTACCTCATCCAGCGCGTCTTCTACGCGTACGAGGACGCGCGGACCCCGTTCCTCCTCCAGCTCGTCGTCACGGGCATCGCCACCGCGGTCAACCTCTACGCGTTCACCGTCGACCCCCGCCAGGCCGGCGTCGTCGTCGGCATCGGCCAGACCCTCAGCAACCTCGTGGCCGCCCTCGTCGGGTTCGCCCTCCTGCGCCGCCGGCTCGGCGCCTTGGCCCTGCACCCCACGGTGCGGCTCTACGCCCGGCTCGCCGTCGCCTCCCTGGTGGCGGGCCTCGTCGCCTGGCCCCTCGACCGCCTCCTCGCAGCCGGGCTCCCCGACACGCACCTGACCGCCCTGCTGGAGGTGGTGGTGGGCGGCGGTGTCTTCCTCGTCCTGGCCCTGGTCCTGTCCCACCTCCTGCGCGTCGAGGAGGTCGGGCAGCTGTTCGACCCCGTGCTCCGGCGCCTGCGTCGGCGGTCGTCCTGACCTGCACGCCCTTAGGATGAGGGACCACCGCACGAGGAGACCGAGGGAGGCAGCGTGCACGGGGTAGGCCCTTCGACGGTGCTCGGTGACCGCTATGCCGTGCAGCGGCGCCTCGAGCAGATGGCCCGCGCAGAGCGGTGGTCCGCCCACGACACCACCCTCGACCGCGACGTCGTCATCGTCTGCTTCGCCGAGTACGAGTCGCACGCCGACGCGACGCTGGACGCGGCCCGGCGCGCCGCCGGCATCGACAACCCGCGGCTGGTCCGCGTCCTCGACGTGGGGCGGTCCGACGGGATCGCCTTCTTCGTCGAGGAGCTGCTGCACGACGCCCACACCCTCACCCAGCTGCTCTCGCAGGGCGGGCTGCCGGCAGAGGAGGCTCGCCGGGTCGCCGGCGAGGCCGCGAGCGGGCTGGAGGCCGCCCGCGCCCGGGGCCTGCACCACCTGCGCCTCACCCCGCACGCCGTGCTCCGCGGCCCCGACGGCACCGTCAAGGTGCGCGGGTTGGCCACCGCGGCCGCCATGGCCGAGGTCGAGGACGTCGAGCCCGACGTGGCCGCCCGCACCGATGCCGTGGGTGTCGTGGCGATCACGTATGCCGCGCTGACCAGCCGGTGGCCCCTGCCCGGCTCCGTGGCGGGGCTGGAGGCGGCGCCGCACGTGATCAGCGGGGTGCCGGCGCCGTCGGAGATCGCCGCCGGCGTCCCGGGAGACCTCGACGCCCTGTGCCGGCTCACCCTGAACGAGGACCAGGGGCCCCTGACCCCGGGCGACTTCGCGAGCCAGATCGCGCCCTGGGCCACGTCCCAGGTCGCCGGGGTCGCGACGCCGGCCCGCGAGGACGACTCGAACCCGACCGTGGCACTCCCGCTGGCCGACCTGCCCTGGGCCACGGACGCCACGGGTCAGCAGCCCTCACCCGCGTCGGCCGGTGCCGCCGGTGCCGACGCGCACGCGACGCAGGTCCTCCCGGCGCCGGGTGCGACGGGGCTGCACCCCGCCACCCCGGTCGACCACGCCGCCACGCCCACCGCGCCCCTGCGCTTCGAGCCGGCGGGTGCGCGCACCCCCGCGTCGGAGGCGGGCGACGAGGGTGCGGCAGGCCCGGCGCGTGGCGCGGCTGCCGCCGCGGGCGCCGCCGCCGCGGCGGGTGCCGTCGGCTCCGCGCTCGGAACCGCCGGGCAGGCCGCCGGACACGCGGCTGCGGAGGCCGCCCACAAGGTCGGCAGCTTCGCCCGGGCGGCGGCGGACAAGGCCGCTGAGCGCCGGGCCCAGCGCCAGGCCGCGCAGGAACGGGCCGACGAGCGCCGGATCAGTCTCGACGACGCCCTCGTCGAGACCGGCGAGCCCCTGGACCCGCCACTGCCCCTCCTGCCGCAGGAGCTGGCCGCACCGCCGACCCGCGACCAGTCCAAGCTCGCGCTGGCGATCATCGCCGCCTTCCTCGTCGTGGTCACCGCCCTGGCCGTCTGGGGGGTCTCCCGCATCGGCGAGAACACCAACCTCAGCCTGGGCAGCGGGTCGACGCCGCGGGGCACCGTCACCGTGACCGCCCCCCCGGCGACGGTCACCCCGGGTCAGGGGCCGACCACGACCGCCGGCGCCCAGGGCGGTGAGCCGTACCCGATCCTCGGCGCGACCGGCTACGACCCGGAGGGCGACAACGCCGAGCGCAACGGCGAGGCGCCGCGCGTCTACGACGGCAACCCCAGCACGTTCTGGAGCTCGGAGGGGTACGCCAGCGCCAACCTCGGCGGCCTGAAGAAGGGTGTCGGCGTCCGTCTCGACCTCGGCCAGGTGCGGGCGGTCCACTCCGTGCAGATCGTGCTGCCGGACCCCGCGGACGTCACCGTCTCCGTCGGGCCCGACCGCAACCGCGACACCGCCACCGACATCGGGACGACGTCCGGCAAGTCCGGCGCGATCACCCTGACGAAGGACGGCGCCCCCGTCCAGGGCCAGTACGTCTTCGTCTGGTTCACCAAGCTCTCGCAGGTCGCCGACGGCCGCTTCCGGGCGACGCTCGCCGAGGTCACCGTCCGCTGAGCCGGGCGGCACGGCACGGGCATGGGCGACACCTCGCTTCGGGAGCGCGACGACCGTGAGCTGATGCGCGCCCACGTCGAGGGCGACCCCGACGCGTTCGGGGAGCTGTTCCGCCGGCACCGCGACCGCATGTGGGCAGTCGCCCTGCGCACCACCGGCAACCGCGAGCTGGCCGCCGACTGCGTGCAGGACGCGTTCGTCTCCGCCTTCCGGCGGGCCGACTCCTACCGCGGCGACGCAGCGGTCACCACCTGGCTGCACCGCATCGTCGTCAACGCGTGCCTGGACCGCCTGCGCCGCGACCGGCCCACCAGCGAGCTGCCCGAGCGTGAGCTCGCCGACCGGCACGACGACCCCGGCTCCGTCGAGACCCGGCTGGACGTGCGCGAAGCCCTCGACCAGCTGCCCGAGGGCCAGCGGCTCGCGCTCGTCCTCGTCGACATGCACGGTCTGTCCGTGGTGGAGGCCGCCGCGGTCCTCGGCGTCGCCGAGGGCACGGTCAAGTCGCGGTGCAGCCGCGGCCGCGAGGCGATGGCCAGGCTCCTGCGGGAACCTTCGGGGCAGTCGTGACGTCCTACCCATGTCGCCTCCGCAGCGCGGCCGCCCGTCGCCCGGGTGGTCCCCCGGCACCGTGCGGCGACGTCCGCAGCCCCTTCCCGTTCCCGATCCGGAGGTCGTCGTGGTGAGCACCCCGCCCGTGCCGCCCGACCCCGACGACCTCGACGAGGACCCGACCGGCATCCGGGCGCTGCTCGGCTCCCTGCCCGACCCCGGCCCCATGCCCGACGACCTCGTCGCGCGGATCCAGGCCTCGCTGACCGCCGAGCAGGCGGCGCGGCGCGGGCACGACGGGGCCACGGGTGCGTCCGTGGTGCCCCTCTCCCCCCGGCGCCGGTGGAGGTGGAAGCAGCTCGGCGTCGCCGCAGCGGCCGTCGCCGCGGTGGCCGTGGGCCTCCCCGCGCTGGCGGGCGGGGGCCTCAGCGGCGTGACGGCGCTGCTCGCCGGTGACTCCTCCTCGGGCTCGTCCGCGGGCAGCGCCGCCAGCACCGCCCTGTCGTCCCCGGCCCTCACCCCGCCCTCCGACGGCGCGACGAGCCCCGGCATCGCCGTCGGCGAACGTGCCCCGGGGGCGACCGGGCCGGTCACGCTCGTGGGCACCGGCACGGCATACACCGCCGCCACGCTGGTCTCCCAGGTCCGGGCCAGCCGTGAGAGCGGCACCTCGCCCGGCAAGGGCGTGCCCTCCGGCGCAGCGGGCCCCGCGGAGAGCCAGGAGGGGCTGCGCGCCTGCCTGACCACGCTCGGCGTGGAGGCCTGGATGCCGGTCTGGGCCGACGTCGCGAGCTACGAGGGGCGCGAGGCCGTCGTCGCCGTGGTCAGCAGCGACACCGGGCAGCAGGTGTATGCCGTGGGCCCGGAGTGCGACCGCACCCACCCCGCGCGCCTGGCCGGGCCCGTGCCGCTCCCCTGAGCACCCGGCGCGCCGCGGGCCTCCCGGCGGTCCGTGGAACACAAAGGCCCTACGATCGGTTGACGTACTCGACACCGCATGTAGCGGTGCTCCCACTTCTCGACCACAAGGGGCTGTAGCCGCGTGAGCACCACCGCACCTGCCGACATCCGCAGTCTGATCATCATCGGGTCCGGCCCGGCGGGGTACACGGCGGCCGTCTACGCCGCGCGTGCGAACCTGCGTCCGGTGCTCTTCGAGGGCGCGGTCACCGCCGGTGGCGCCCTGATGAACACCACCGAGGTGGAGAACTTCCCCGGCTTCCGCGACGGCATCATGGGCCCCGAGCTCATGGAGAACATGCGCGCCCAGGCCGAGCGCTTCGGTGCCGAGATCGTCACCGACGACGTCGAGTCTGTCTCGCTCGAGGGCGACGTCAAGGTCGTCACCGACGCCGAGGGCACCACCTGGCGCGCCCACGCCGTCATCCTCGCGATGGGGTCGGCCTACCGCGAGCTCGGGCTGCCGGACGAGAAGCGCCTGTCCGGCCACGGCGTCTCGTGGTGCGCCACCTGTGACGGGTTCTTCTTCCCCGACCAGGACATCGCGGTGGTGGGCGGCGGCGACTCTGCCGTCGAGGAGGCCACCTTCCTCACCAAGTTCGCCCGCTCGGTGACGATCGTGCACCGCCGCGACGAGCTGCGGGCCAGCAAGATCATGGCCCAGCGCGCCCTGGACAACCCGAAGATCCGGTTCGCCTGGAACTCCGAGGTCGCCGAGATCCACGGCGACGCCAAGCTCACCGGCGTCACGCTGCGCGACACCGTCACCGGCGAGACCCGCGAGCTCGCGGTCACCGGCCTGTTCGTCGCCATCGGGCACGACCCGCGCAACGAGCTGCTCACCGGCACCACGGACACCGAGAAGGTGGCGCTGGACGACGAGGGGTACGTGCTCGTCGAGGGCCGGACCACGCGCACGAACCTCACCGGTGTCTTCGCGGCGGGCGACCTCGTCGACCACACCTACCGCCAGGCGATCACCGCGGCTGGCTCGGGCTGTGCGGCCGCCCTCGACGCCGAGAAGTACCTCGCCGAGCACCACGAGGCCGGCTCCCCGGCGCAGTCCGAGGCGCTCATCGAGCAGGAGCACCCCGAGCAGAGCCCCGTCGGCGTCCGCTGACCGGCACACCGTTGTCACCGCGGCCTGCGACGCTGGCCGCAACCCCCGAACCCCGCCAAAGCACCACCGAAAGGAGCCCCCGAGTGGGAGCCATCAAGGACACCACGGACGCCACCTTCGAGGCCGACGTCCTCAAGAACGACAAGCCGGTCCTGGTGGACTTCTGGGCACCGTGGTGCGGCCCGTGCCGCGCCGTCGCCCCGATCCTCGAGGAGCTGGCCGAGCAGCACAAGGACAAGATCGAGGTGGTCAAGCTCAACACCGACGAGAACGTCCAGGTGAGCAGCCGCTACGGCATCACCGGCATCCCGACGCTCAACGTCTACGTGGGCGGCGAGGTCGTCAAGACCCTCGTGGGCGCCCTGCCCAAGCCCAAGCTGGTCCGCGAGCTCGCCGACTACCTGGGCTGATCCGCCTCGCGGCACCTCCGGGTGCCGCCGGCGCCGGTGCACGACGACGTATGCCGGCCGCGTCCCCCATCGGGACCGGCCGGCATCGTCGTGCCCGGGCCCTCGGGGGCCGGGGCCAAGAAGCAGTTGAGGTTGGTGCCACGCCCGCACCTGACCTAGGCTCGGACGTCACCACCACGCCGGTGGTCCGTCGCCATGCGCCCCTGACCTGCACAGATGCAGGCGAGGCACCTCGGCGGGCCGCGCCCGCACCGCGCGAACCCGTCCCCGTCCACCCGTCCCCACCCGCCACACGGAGGTCTCGTGTCCGACAGCAAGCAGGGTCTGCTGGGCCTCGGCAGCTCCGGCCCCGCCGTGGCCGACGTCCGGGCGCGGCTGGCCGCCCTCTCCCCCGCCCACCTGCCCGAGGGAGTGGCCCCCGCCGGCCCCGGGGGTGACGAGGTGTTCGACGAGGGCCTGCAGCGTGCGGTCCGTGCGTTCCAGCAGCACAAGGGGCTCATCGTCGACGGGGTCGTGGGCGTCGAGACCTTCACGGCGCTCGACGGTGCCCGGTGGAACCTCGGCGACCGCATCCTCGTGCACACCCCCGGCCACCTCATGCGCGGCGACGACGTGACCGCCCTGCAGGAGCGGCTCAACACCCTGGGCTTCTCCGCGGGCCGGGTGGACGGCCGCTTCGGCCCCGACACCGAGCGTGCGGTGCGGGCCTTCCAGCGCGCCTACGGCTTGCCCGACGACGGTTCCGTCGGGCCGGCGACGCTGCGGGCCTTCCAGGACCTGCGCCGGTCGGTGTCCGGCGGCTCCGCGACGGTGCTGCGCGAGCGGGAGCGGGTGCGCCGGTCCGGCCACAACCTGAGTGGGCGCACGGTGGTCCTCGACCCGGGCCACGGCGGCGAGAGCACCGGTGCCACGGGCAACGGCCTCGTCGAGTCGGAGATCGTCATGGACCTCGCCCGGCGGATCGAGGGGCGCCTCACCGCGATCGGAGTGTCCGTCGTCTTCACCCGCACCGAGCACACGGACCCGACCGAGGAGGAGCGCGCCGCCATCGCCAACGCGGCCGGCGCCGACGTGGTGCTGTCGCTGCACTGCGACTCGCACGAGGCCGAGGACGCCAGCGGTGTCGCCACCTTCTTCTTCGGGCGCGACCGCAAGACCGCCTGGTCGGCCGTCGGGGAGCAGCTCGCCGACCTGGTCCTGCGCGAGGTCGTCGCCCGCACCGGTCTGCCCAACTGCCGATCGCACGGTCGTTCGTGGACCCTGCTGACGCACACGACGATGCCCGCGGTCCGGGTCGAGGCCGGCTACCTGTCGCACCCCCAGGATGCCCGGCGGCTGGCCGACCCCGCCTTCCGCGACGTCCTGGCCGAGGCGGTCCTGGTCAGCCTGCAGCGGCTGTACCTCGGCGACGACGACACCGCGACCACCGGCGTCCTGCGCCTCGGCGACCTGCGCGCCTACCTCGCCGCGCACGGCTGAGCGCCCCCACCGCTGAGCGCCCCCACCGCTGAGCGTCCCCACGGCTCACCGGACCGGCGCTGGTCGCTTCCCTCCCCACACACCGAAGCCCGAATCCCCTTGCCCAGCAAGGGAATTCGGGCTTCGTGGCGCGTCCGCACAGGGACCCGGGCCGGGGCTGGTCCGCTGCAAGCGGGAGCGCAGGTCCGGGTGTCAGCCCTTCGGGTCCAGACCCAACAGGTCGACGATCCGGTTGAGGTCCTCCACCGAGGCGAACTCCACGGTCAGCTTGCCCTTGCGCTGTCCGAGGGCGATGGCGACCCGGGTGTCGAAGCGGTCTGAGAGGCGAGCCGCCAGGTCGTCCAGCTGGGGGTGCCGGCTGCCGGCGCGGGGCCGACGCGGCTTGGTCTTGTCGCCGAGGTCGCCCCCGAGGGCGACGATCTCCTCGACGCTGCGCACGCTCAGGCCCTCGGCCACGATGCGCTGGGCCAGGCGTTCCATCGCGGCGCCGTCCTCGAGCGAGAGCAGAGCACGCGCGTGGCCGGCGGACAGCACCCCGGCGGCGACCCGGCGCGCCACCATGGGCGGGAGCTTCAGCAGCCGCAGCGTGTTGGAGATCTGGGGACGCGAGCGGCCGATGCGGCCGGCGAGCTCGTCGTGGGTGCAGCCGAAGTCCTCGAGCAGCTGGCTGTAGGCGGCCGCCTCCTCCAGCGGGTTGAGCTGGCTGCGGTGCAGGTTCTCCAGCAGCGCGTCGCGCAGGAGGTCGTCGTCCTCGGTCTCCTTGACGATCGCCGGGACCGTCTCCTTGCCCGCCTCGCGGGACGCGCGCCACCGGCGCTCACCCATGATGAGCTCGTACCGCACACCGTCGGGGACGTCGCCGTCCCGGTCGGCCGAGATCGGCCGCACGACGACCGGCTGGAGCACGCCGATCTCACGGATGGAGTGGACGAGCTCGGCCATGTCGTCCTCGTCGAACACCGAACGCGGCTGGCGCGGGTTCGGGCGGATCTCGTCGAGCGGGATCTCGCCGTAGGAGGCGCCCGGCACCGGAGCCAGGCCTGCGTCCCCCGTTGTCCCCTCGAGGGCGGCGGTCTCCTCGGGCGACGCGCTGCCGACCTGGGCCGACCCGGCACCCGTCCCCAGTCCGGTGCCTCCGTCCTGCCGGGCTGCGGGCGAGCCCACCTGGTCGGCTGCGTCCACGCCGCCGGACTCCGCGGCGACGTCACCGTCGGTGGCCGCAGGGCGCTGGTCGGGGAAGAACACGTCGACCGGGCGGCTGGTCGCGTTCGCGGGGGCGTTGGGGATCAGGGCGCCCAGGCCTCGCCCGAGCGCACGGCGCTTCTCACTCATCGGCTGGTTCTCTCTCAGTTCTGCGCGGGGGCGCTGGTGGTCGGGGCGGCTCCGCGGTCGGCGAGCTCGGCTGCCGCCCCGAGGTAGGACAGGGCGCCGCTGGAGTTGGGGTCGTATGTCATCACGGTCTGCCCGTGGCTGGGCGCCTCGGAGATCCGGACGCTGCGCGGGACCGTGTTGCGCAGCACCTGGTCCGGGAAGTGGGCGCGCACCTCTTCCGCGACCTGCGCCGACAGTCGCGTCCGGCCGTCGTACATCGTGAGCAGGATGGTCGACACGTGCAGGGTCGGGTTGAGGTGGCTGCGGATCAGCTCGATGTTCTTCAGCAGCTGGGACAGCCCCTCGAGCGCGTAGTACTCGCACTGGATCGGGATGAAGACCTCGTGCGCCGCGACGAACGCATTGACCGTGAGGAGGCCCAGACTCGGTGGGCAGTCGATGAGGACGTAGTCCGGGACAGCCTGCCCGGCCGCAGTGGTGTGCTCGAGGTAGGCGGTGATCGCCTTCTGCAGCCTCGTCTCCCGGGCGACGAGCGAGACGAGCTCGATCTCGGCGCCGGCGAGGTCGATCGTGGCCGGGGCGCACCACAGGCCGGGGATGTCGGGGCACTCCTGCACGACCTCGGCGATGGGGGTCCCCTCGACCAGCACGTCGTAGATGCTGATGACCTCGGAGTGGTGGTCGATGCCGAGCGCGGTGCTCGCGTTGCCCTGCGGGTCGATGTCGATGACGAGAACCGTCAGGCCGGCCTGCGCCAACGCCGCCGCGATGTTGACCGTGGTCGTCGTCTTGCCGACGCCACCCTTCTGGTTGGCCACCGTCAGCACGCGGGTCGCGGCCGGCTTGGGAAAGACCCGGCCGGTCAGGGCAATGCGCTTGCGGGCGTCCTCGGCGACGGCGAGAGCGAGGGGGGTGTCGGCGTCGACCTTGGGGAGCGACGACGCCAGCTCGTCCCGCTCGTCCGTTTCACGTGAAACAGAGACCGCCGCCAAGGCGTGGGCCGCTGCCTCGGCATCACCGAGCGCCGGAGTTGCGGCACTCCTGCCCACCGTCGTCGCACCGGGGGTGTCGTCCACCGCATCGGAGGACGACTCGCTCTCCGAGCCGGGGGCTCGGGCGCCCGGTCCCGACGCCGGTGCGCCTCCGCTTGTTTCACGTGAAACGGAAGCGTCCACCGATCTGCCGTCCACGCCGGGCCATCCCAGTGCGGTGGTCGGGCGGCCCGCCAGCGATGGCCAGCCCAACCCACGGTCGAGGTGTCGTACCGCCGCGCTCACACTGTCTCCTTGCTGGCCATGGACATCATCCAACCCTATGCCGCCGACGCCGGTCGGACCGGGAGGCAGGTCCGTTCCCCGACCCCCTGACGCCCCGGTCGTCGACCATGCCCGGCCACCCCGGGTCGGCGACCCTGCCCGGGTGGACGGGCGCGCACCTGACCACCTCATGGTGCGGGTCCTCCCCGTTGCTCGCCGTCACGCGGAGCGACGGCGGGACTTCGTGCGTCCCCGCGACGACCCACTGGACGCCGGGGGCCTGACGGTGGCGCGGACCACCACGGTGGCCGGGTCGAGCAGACCCGAACCGTACGTCTCGATGACAGCCTCGGTCATGCCCAGGCGTCGCAGCACCGGCTCCTGCGCGGCGAGCTCGTCGGCGGCCGACGAGCCCTTGAGGGCCACGAGCTCTCCGCCTGGGGCGAGCAGGGGGAAGGTCCACCGTGCGAGCTTGTCGATCCGGGCCACGGCGCGCGCCGTCGCATACGGCACGTGCAGCTGGCCGTGGAGCTCCTCGGCACGGGCGCGGACGACGGTCACGTTGTCCAGGCCGAGCGTGCGCACCGTGTCCTCGAGCCAGGTCGTGCGCCGCAGCAGCGGCTCGACGAGGTGGAGCCGGAGGTCGGGCCGCGCGATCGCCAGGGCGAGCCCCGGCAGTCCGGCGCCGGAACCCACGTCGGCGATGCGCGCACCGTGGGGGAACGCCTCGTGCACCACGGCGCAGTTGAGGATGTGCCGCTCCCAGAGGATGGGGACCTCGCGAGGCCCGATCAACCCGTGTGAGACACCCGTGTCGGCGAGGACGTCGGCGAAGCGGGCCGCCACGGCCAGCCGGTCGCCGAACACCGTCGCCGCAGCGGCGGGCGGGTCAGGAGCCGGCTGGCGTTCGGGACCGGCTGCGGACCCCGGGGCGGTCGAGGCGGCGACGGGTTCGGTGCCGTCGTGGCGGGACGAGGCGGGCGCGGCACCGGGGATCCCGGTAC
>NZ_JBHUYG010000046.1:0-33195 GCF_042668795.1 Pedococcus sp. NPDC057267
CCACCTCTATAGCCTGCGGGGTGTTTCCGCTGGGGGACCCGGGGTGCGGGGCCCCCGGGGGCCCCCGGTCCCGGGCCGGGGCGACCGCGGGGCGACCGCTGTCGAGTACGCGATCATGGTCAGCCTCATCGCAGTCGTGATCGTCAGCGCCGTGACCCTGTTCGGGCAGAACATGATTCAACTGTTCCAAGTCCCTTCGAGCGCCCTGTGAGGCGACGAATGTCCAGGTGCCCGGCCAGTGAGCGAGGCGCTGCCGCAGTCGAGTTTGGGCTGATCCTCCCCGTTCTGTTGCTGCTTGTCGGCGGCATCATCGACTTCGGCATCATGTACAACCGTCAGATCGTCCTGACCAACGCCGCACGGGACGGGGTACGACAGGTCGCAGCTAACTCCAGCAATGGCTGGACACAGACCCAGATCCAGAATCGCATCGCCGCTGCTGCCAGTCCTCTGACCGTCGGCACGTACACGTTGGAGCGGTCGACGGACAACGGGAGCACGTTCACCACGACCAGCAACTGGTACTGCCAGGCGACGGGGGACGTGATGCGCGTGACGATCTCGCCGTCCCCGGCATACGACTACACGATCCTGAAGTTTGTCCCGGGCTTGCCCAAGCCTGTGATCCAAGGGAAGGCAACGATGACATGCGCCTGATCCCGCGTGCTCGACGTGCATTCCGGCGCCTGTCACTGGCCGGCGAGCGGGGAGCAGTGGCGGTCGTCACGGTCGTCCTCCTGGTTCCCGTCCTTTTCGGCGCGGCCGCGATCTCGGTCGACGTGGGCAACTTGCTCTGGGAGCGGCGACAGCTGCAGAACGGCGCGGACGCCACGGCGATGGCCGCTGCCGCCAAGTGTGCTGAGTCCCCCACCACGTGCAATCCCAACATCAGCGCCGGTGGCGTTCTCGACACCCTCGACAACAGGAACGCAAACGACAACGTCAGCACTATCACCTCGGTCTGCGGCAACGCGACGGCGCAGTCGATGTCGGCCGCCCTGACCCTGTGCACCGGCACGGGGTCCAATGGCGTCGCCGACTGCCCACCGGTTCCGAGCGGGCTGCCCGCGAACACGCCCTACCTCGAGGTGCGCACCCGGTCCAAGACGACGTCGGGCAGCAGCACGCTGACCAACTTCTTCGCGCGGACGCTGAATGGGGGAATCTCCCAGTCGAGCGTCGCCGCGTGTTCACGCGCGGGGTGGGGCGGGGCCTCGCCCACCGCTGCGAACGTGCTCCCGATCGTCATGTCCTACTGCGACTGGGCTGCAGCGACCGGCTACACCGGGCCCGGAACGGCCACGTACCCCACCTCCCCTGACTACAGCACGTACCCGTCCACGGGTTACGGCTCGGGGAGCCCCTGGCAGGCGAGCTGGGAGCGCAAGGTCTGGACCGCGGGGAACCCGAGCACCTGCCCGACGTGGAACGGGCACACGGCGCCCGGTGGGTTCGCCGCCCTCGACAGCACCACGAGCTGCAGCGTGCCCAGCACCCAGAACGCCTGGTACCACGGCAACACCGGCAACAACGCACCGTGCGACCCGACCATCTTCGCCGGCCTCAAGAACACGATCGTCTACCTGCCGGTGTTTGACTGCCTGACCAACGCGCCGACCACCATCACCGCCGCGACCAACTGCAACTCGGGGAGCGGCAACAACACGTACTACCACGTCTCCGGGTACGCCGCGTTCTACCTCACGGGCTGGTACTTCTCCAGCAACGCCATGGCCTCGCAGGTCACGGGCACGGTGCCGTGCACCGGTGGGGACCGCTGCATGAGCGGTTGGTTCCTCAAGGACCTCGTCAGCTCATCGGACCTCAACTCGCTCATCAACCCGCCCACCGGGACGCCCAACTTCGGGCTCACCCAGGTCACGCAACTCGGTTAAAGGAAACCCCCCATGGGACGCCGTGTCATCGCCATCTTCGCCGCAGCACTCGTCGCCCTCGTCGGCGTCGCTGCCGTGTTCCTCTACGCGCGCAGCGCCGACAGCAGGGCCGTCGCCGCCAACCAGCCGACGACGGTGTACGTCTCGAAGGGCTTCGTGCCCGCGTCGACGACGCTCCAGGACGCGGTCAGGTCCGGACTGATCGTCCGGACGCAGGTGCCGGCCAAGGCCGCTCCTGCCGGAGCCCTGACGAAGGTGGACGCCACCAACGGCAAGCTCCTCGCGGTCACCGACATCGGCCCCGGGGAGTACCTCCAGGCGGCCAGGTTCGGCTCGACGCCGCAGGGCTCGAAGGCGATCGAGGTCCCCTCGGGCATGCTGGCCATCTCGCTGCAGCTCTCCGACCCGGCCCGCGTCGGCAGCTTCGTGACGCCCGGCAGCCACATCGCGATCTTCGACACCTACAACATCAAGGCCATCGGCGCGGACGACAAGTCCAAGGCGCTCAACGAGGCCGGCGTGAGCGGCACGAGCATGATCATGGACAACGTCCTGGTCATCGGCATGGGCGACACCGCCCTGAACAAGGGGCAGTCCGCGTCCGCGGCCTCCGCCGAGGACCCCAAGGCGGCGAACGCGGCACCCACGGGTGGAGCCCCCGCCTTCCTCGTCACCGTCGCGGTCAGCCCGAAGGACTCGACCAAGCTGGTCCACGCCATCCAGAAGGGCGTGCTGTACGCCGGCCTGCGCAGCGCGGACCTCAACATGGGGACGGTCCCGCGTGCGGACGACCTGAACCTCGTGGACCTGAGCGGGCTGGGCAAGTGACCCTCCTCTGGGACGCCGACCCCGGCGCCGTCGAGCGGTTCCAGGTGGCGCTGGGCGGGGTCACCCGGCACGACTCGCCCGCGGCCCTCGTCCGCGCGCTGGAGACCGACCCGACCGAGTTCCTCGTGATCATCGGGCCCGACGTCGACCTCGGTTCGGCGTGCGACTTCTCCGAGAGCGTGCGGGTGCAGCGGCCTGAGGTCGGCGTCATCCTCACGCGCCGGCGCGTCGACGTCACGGTCCTGGCCCAGTCCCTCCGGGCCGGCGTGCGCGAGGTCGTCCAGGCCGACGACCTCACCTCGTTGGCGGATGCGGCTCGTCGGAGTCGCGAGATCTCCCAGAAGGTCGCCGGACACGCGACCTCCGACGCCAGCCGCGACGGCAAGGTCATCACCGTCTTCTCGGCCAAGGGCGGGGTGGGCAAGACGACCTTCTCCACCAACATCGCCGCCTACCTGGCGAGCTCGGGCTCCAAGGTGCTGCTCGTCGACCTGGACCTGGCCTTCGGTGACGTGGCGATCAGCCTGCAGATGCTTCCCACCACCTCGATCATGGACCTCGTCGGCATGGCCGGCCACATCGACGAGCAGGGGTTGGCCTCGGTGGTCACGCGCCACAGCAGTGGGCTGGACGCGGCGGCCGCGCCGTCCGACCCCAGCGACGCCGACCGCATCCCGGGCAGCACGATCAGCGAGCTGTTGCGGGTGGCCAAGACGGTCTACGACTTCGTCATCATCGACACGCCGCCCGCCTTCACCGAGCACGTCCTCGCGGCCTTCGACAACAGCGACGTCCTGGTCCTCATCGCCACGCTCGACATCCCCGCGGTGAAGAACCTGCGCCTGAGCCTGGACACCCTCGACCTCCTGGGCACCCCCAAGGAGTCGCGCCTGGTGGTCCTCAACCGCTCCGACGCCAAGGTCGGGCTGCGCGCCGAGGACGTCGTCACGGCGATCCGGCAGGACATCGCGCTCATGGTGCCCACCAGCCCCGCGGTCCCGGCCTCGATCAACAAGGGTGTGCCACTGGTGATCGACGAGCCGCGCCACCCCGTCAGCACCGCGTTCAAGGACCTCGCCGAACGGTTCCTGCGCAACCCTGGTGTTGCCGAGAGCCGGGCCGAGGCGAGGGCCGAGTCCGGCTCCCAGCGCCGCTGGAGCCTCAGCCGAGGGGGTAAGTGATGAGCCTGGCCGACCGCCTGGACTCCGTCCGCCGCGCCGCACAGCCCAACACACCGGAGCGCGAAGCCAAGGCCCCAGGGCAGCAGGTCCAGGAGCGCCACCGGATCGTCGACCCCTTCGCGACCGTCAAGGCCAGCGTGCACCAGGCCCTCCTGGACTCGCTCGGCCCGCAGCTCTACGACCCCCACCTGGACGAGCAGGAGCTCGCCACGCGGGTGCGGCACACGCTCCAGGAGGTCATCGACCAGGAGGAGACCCCTCTCTCCCTGTCGGACCGCACGCGGATCGCGCAGGAGGTCTCCGACGAGATCCTCGGTCACGGTCCGCTGGAACCGCTGCTGCGCGACAGCGAGATCTCCGAGATCATGGTCAACGGCGCCGACTCCATCTACGTCGAGCGCGCGGGCAAGCTCTACCCCGTCGAGACCCGGTTCTCCAGCGAGGCCCACCTGCGTCGGACGATCGACAAGATCGTCGGGCGAGTCGGCCGCCGCGTTGACGAGGCGAGCCCGCTGGTCGACGCACGCCTTCCCGACGGCTCCCGCGTGAATGCGGTCATCCCGCCCATCGCGCTCGACGGCGCCATGCTGACGATCCGGAAGTTCTCCACGGACCCGTTCACCGACAAGGACCTCATCGCCTTCGGCACCTTCACCCAGCGCGGGCGCGACTTCCTCGAGGCCTGCGTCCGAGGCCGCCGCAACATCATCATCTCCGGCGGTACCGGCTCGGGGAAGACGACGCTGCTGAACGTCGTGTCCTCCTTCATCCCCGAGGACGAGCGCATCGTCACCATCGAGGACGCTGCGGAGCTCCAGCTGCGCCAGGACCACGTCCTGCGGCTGGAGTCGCGACCGTCCAACATCGAGGGCAAGGGCGCGATCCCCATCCGCGAGCTCGTCAAGAACTCGCTGCGTATGCGCCCCGACCGGATCGTCGTCGGTGAGATCCGCGACGGTGCAGCGCTCGACATGCTGCAGGCGATGAACACCGGCCACGACGGCTCGATCACCACCGTCCACGCCAACAGCCCGCGCGACAGCCTCTCCCGCCTCGAGACCCTCGTGCTCATGGCCGGTGTGGACCTGCCCGTGCGCGCGATCCGCGAGCAGGTCGCCGGCGCGGTGAACCTCGTGATCCAGCAGGCCCGTCTCAAGGACGGCTCTCGCCGCATCGTCGCCATCAGCGAGGTGTCCGGCATGGAGGGCGAGATCATCACGATGCAGGACATCTTCACGTTCAACTACTCCGCGGGCCGCGACGAGCAGGGCCGCTTCCGCGGGACCCTCGTGAGCACCGGCCTGCGGCCCAAGTTCGCCGACGAGCTCAAGGACCTCGGCATCGAGTTCCCCCCGGACATGTTCGTGAGGGGCGTGTAGTGGTCATGCGTATGCCGATGGGCCGGCGCGCTCGGGCGCTGGTGCTCGCCGCCCTGTGCGCCGTGGTCGGTGCCGCGACGACGTCTGGCACCGCCCTCGCAGCAGACCAGCCCGTGCCCGCCCAGCTCAGTGCGCTGACGCACCAGGGCACATCCCTCACCGGGGTCCTCAGCGTGCGTGGTGGACAGGACGTCCTGACCATCGACCCCGGCTCGCTGCGTGCCGAGGTCGCCGGCAAGTCCTACCCCGTGTCCACCCGACCGGTCTCCTCGGCCCGTCGAGCCACCATCCTCGTCGTGGACACCAGCGGCTCGATGGGTCGTGCCGGCATGGCCACGGTCCGTTCCTCGGTCGCTGCCTTCCTCGCCGACGTTCCCAAGGACGTCTCGGTGGGCCTCGTGTCCTTCTCGGGGACGGCGGGGGTGGACGTGGCCCCGACGACCGACCGAGCCAAGGTCCAGTCCGTCGTGAACGGCCTGCAGTCCCAGGGGGAGACCTCCCTGTACGACGCGGTCGTGCTGGCGGCGCAGGCACTCGCGCCGTTCGACGAGCGGAGCATCATCCTGCTGAGTGACGGCGGCGACACCGCGAGCCGCAAGGCGACCAAGGCCTCGGCGACCCAGACCCTTCGCACGGCGAAGGTGCGGGCCGAGGCCATCGCCTTCAAGACGGCGGAGAGCGACAACTCCGTGCTCGCCGGGTTCGCCCAGGCTGGTGGCGGCAGCGTGGCCTCCGCCGGGGACTCGGCTGCGGTCAAGGCGGCGTTCGAGGCTGCGGCGAAGGTGCTCGACTCCCAGGTGGGCTTCACGGTGCAGCTCGACCCGGGGCTGTCCTCGACGGTCCCCGTCGTGATCTCCGGGACCGCCGGCGGGCGTCCGTTCGACGTCCAGAGTGCAGTCGACCTCGGAGCGCCGGCCCCCACGCCCACCCGAGCTCCCACCACCGCGCCCCCCATGGTCGGGGCGGTCCCCGCGCTGGCCCGGCTCCAGGCCCCAGGAGGGTTGAACGTGTTGCTCCTCGTCGGTGCCACCGCGCTGTTCGTCGGATTGGCGGCGCTGGTCATCGCGCTCGCGGCCCCCCGGCTGCGCTCGGGCCGTTCGCGCCGCGTCGAGACCATCGAGCGCTACGTGAACCCCACGACGTCGGTGGCGATGACCGGCTCGGCGAGCTCGGGTACGAGCATCTCCGCCAACCTGGTGAACCTCGGTGACAAGGTCATGGAGGGCCGGGAGTCGACGAGCAAGACGATGGCGCTGATCGAGCGTGCCGACCTCCCCCTTCGGGCGGGCGAGTGGTGGGTCCTGCGCATCGTCGCCGTGCTCGTGACGACGGCGGTCGTCATGCTGCTCCTGCGGGGCGGGACCATCATGACCATCTTCTCGATGCTCCTGGGGGTCGGCCTCGGCATCGTCCTCCCCGCGTTCGTGCTGAAGTTCCTGGCCAAGCGGCGCAGCAAGAAGTTCGAGGCGCAGCTGCCCGACGTGCTGACCCTCGTGGCGTCCAGCCTCTCCACCGGGTTCTCGCTGCTCCAGGCACTCGACGCCGTGGCCAAGGACGCGGCGGAACCCGCGGCCAAGGAGTTCGGCCGGGCCCTCGCGGAGACCCGCATCGGCGCCGACATCAGCGAGTCGCTCGAGCGGATGGCCGAGCGCACGGGTAGCAGCAACATGAAGTGGACGACGATGGCGATCCGCATCCAGCGAGAGGTCGGGGGCAACCTCGCCGAGACGCTCAAGACCACCGCGACCACCCTTCGCGAGCGCGAGGCACTGAGGCGGCACGTCCAGGCGCTGTCGGCGGAGGGCAAGCTCTCGGCATACATCCTGATCGCGCTGCCGATCGGCATCTTCCTCTACACGATGCAGACCAATCGGGAGTACGTCGAGCTGCTGTGGACCCGGCCACTGGGTCTCGCGATGCTCGCGGCCGGTGTGATCTCGCTGGGTGTGGGTGTCTTCTGGATGCGCAAAGTCGTGGATGTGCAGGTGTGATGATGACGTCAGCTCTTCTTCTCGTCGGCCTCGTCTGCGTTGCAGCCGGCCTGGTCACGATCGTCGTGGCGGTGAGCTCCGGGGCTGGTGAGGTGACGGGCGTGGCCCGTTCCCTCGCGCTCATCGAGCGAAGCGTCGATGCCAAGGAGGTCGGCAAGGCCGAGCTCCCCGCCTTCGAGCGACTGGCCGTGCCGATGCTCCGGGCGCTGCGCGGCTTCGCCTACCGGCTCTCGCCGGAGGGAACCGCGGACAAGCTGCAGCGCCGCATGGACCTCGCCGGCAACCCCGCTGGGTGGACCTCGGAGCGGATCATGGCGGGGAAGGGGGTCGGCGTCCTCGTCGGAGCGTTGATCGGCCTCCTGTTCGGCGGTCTCAGCCTCAAGGGCCTGCTGTTCGCGGCCATCGGCGCCGCACTGCTCTTCTTCGTCCCGGACCTGTTGCTGTACAACCTCGGGCTCAAGCGACAGGAGGAGCTGCAGCGGGGGCTGGCAGACGCACTCGACATGCTGACCGTGTGTGTCGAGGCCGGTCAGGGCTTCGACGCGGCGCTGCTGCAGGTCGCGCGTTCCGTCGAGGGACCCATCGCCGGCGAGTTCGCGCGTGTCCTGTCAGAGATCCAGATCGGGAAGTCGCGTGGTGAGGCCTTCACGTCGCTTGCCGCCCGGACGACCGTGCCGGAGGCCAAGAACTTCGTGAGTGCGCTCGTGCAGGCCGACCGGCTCGGCCTGCCGATCGCCAACGTGCTGCGCGAGCAGTCCAACCAGATGCGGCTCGTGCGTCGACAGCTGGCCGAGGAGAAGGCTCAGAAGGTGCCGGTCAAGATCCTGTTCCCGATGCTGCTGTGCATCTTCCCGGCGCTGTTCATCGTGATCATCGGCCCCGGCGCCATCCGCATCGTCGACACCTTCAGCGGGATGGGTCACTGACGCAGGTACTGCGGCACCGCCGAGCCATGCGTCCCGCACGAGGGTCGCAGGGGCGGCGGAGGTCCCGCCCGACGCCCTGGCGACCGGAGAGGGAGGCCGGTTTCGGGCACGGGATCCGCACGGGTCGGCCCTCGTGGCCTCCGCGAGCGTGAGCCCTTGTCAGCGGTGGGTCTGGCCGACGGCCTCTGCCTTCACCAGGCCGAGGCGCAGCGCAGCCATGACGGCCGACGCGCGGTTGTGCGCGCCGAGCTTCTCGTAGACCTTCGACACGTGCGTCTTCACCGTGGACTCGCTCATGTAGAGCCGCTTCGCGACCGCTGCGATCGAGTCGCCGGCGACGAGCCGGTCCAGCACCTCGGCCTCGCGGGGCGTGAGTCGTGGCTTGTCGTTGGAGTCGCGACGGCGCAGCGCCTCGGCGAGGCCGGTCGCCATGAACGCGTCGGGGGCGACGGCGGCCCGGCGCACGGCCGCGATGACCTCGTCGGAGGGCGCCGACTTCAGCACGAGGGCCGACGCGCCGAGGTCGAGGGCCTCGAGCAGCGTCTCGTCGTCGTTGTGCATCGTCAGGACGACGATGCCCAGGCGCGGGGAGGCCTCGCGGGCGGCGCGGGCCAGGACGAGGCCGGACCCGTCCGGCATCGACACGTCGACGACGAGGACATGGATGAGGTTGGCGGCGAGCACGGCCTTGCCCTCGGCGATTCCACCAGCCTGGCCGACCACCTTGAGGTCGTCCTCGCTGTCGATCATCCGGCACACCGCCTCACGGACGAGGGTGTGGTCGTCGATCACCACGACGTTGATGGTCATGACGGTTGGGGGATCCTTTCGTTCGACAGCGTTGCCGACGGAGCGCCGCCGCGTCCGCGCATGCGCATGCGGATCGCGACGCCGTCACCAGCGTAGGGCTCGACGACGATCTCGCCGCCCAGCCCGGACAGGGGGTTGTCGGTGAAGTCACGCTCGGTGAGGGAGCTGGTTCCGTTGTGGCTCATCCAGAGCTCGACGCGCGGTGCAGCGACGTTGAGCCGCACCTCGACCGTGGTGGCGTTGAGCGAGTGCCGCGCGTCGGCGAGCACCTGGAGGAAGAGCCTATAAATCAGCACCTCGGTGTGGGCAGGGAGGCGGAAACCGTTCTCGCTCAGGTGCATCCGCGTGGTCACGCCGGAGCTCGAGCCGAAGTTCTGGAGCCGGGCGCCGATCATCGCGCCGAGGCCGGTGTCGGGCCGGACGGCGATTCGCAGGTCGGCGATGTGCAGGCGCAGGTCGGCGAGCACCCGCGAGACCTCCTCGCGCAGGCCGTCGAGCCCGTCGGCCAGCGGAGAGCCCTGGTTGCGCGCCGTGCGCCGCAGGGAGTCGATGCCGAACCCGAGCGCCACCATCTCCTGGGCGATGCCGTCGTGCATCTCACGGGCCAGCCGTTCGCGCTCCTCGAGCCCGGCGCGCTCGCGCAGGCCGGCGAAGAGGACGGACAGGTCGATGTTGCTGGAGTGCCGCTCGGCGACGACCACCGCGGCGTCCAGGTCGTCGGCCGTGAAGGGGGTGACCAGGGGCCGGTCCGCGACCAGCAGGCCCATCCGTTGGCCGTTCTCGTCGTTGAGGGGGACGGCGAGGAGGGACCGGCCGACGAGGTCCTCGGTCCACTCGGTCAGGGTGGCGGTGCCGTTGTTCCAGGCCGGGCCGAGGACCGAGCCCGGCTCGGTCGGGTCGGGCCACGGGGTCCGGTCGGCGCCACGGATCGCGAGCGGGACCGCGGGGTCGGTGCCGTAGCCGACGAGGATGGCGCTGCGCGCGGCGCGCATCTGGCTGGCGAGGTCCTGCAGAGCCATCTCGGCGGAAGCCGGCGCGTCGAACCCGGTGTCGAGGGTGTCGGCGAGCTCGTGCAGCCGGCGCAGCAGGAGCCCGGCCTCGGCGGCCACGTTGGCGTCGACCGGCGGGGCCTCGGGCTCGAGCGCGTGCGACCAGGCACCGAGCATCCCGAACAGCAGGGCGAGCAGGACCGCCAGGCCGATGCTGACGGCCTCGGCCGCGTTCAGCCGGTGGAGCTGCCAGGCGGTCAGCAGGGCGATGGGTGCGCTGACGACCGGGACGACCGCCGCACCACGGTGCCGGAACCGCGTCCCCGCGTGGTAGGCCGGGATGAGCACGAGCAGCTTGGACCACCCGCCGGCATAGCCCATGGCGAGGCCGGCGACGACGGTCGACCCGCTCACGAGCGCCCAGACCTGCGCCCGCCGCACCGCCGTGTCGAGGACGGTGAGGTAGGCCAGCCCGGCCGCGGTGAGGTCCAGCGTGAGGACCAGGAGGATCCAGGGGAGTCCGGCGAGCAGGTTCCCGTCGATGTACGCGAACATGCCTGCCAGCAGGGCGAACGCCAGGCGGAGCCTCGTCGACACCGCGAGGTGGGGCATCCACTTCATCCGTGCCTCCCGTCTCACCCGGCTCCGACGTCCCGCTGTCCACAGGCCGGTCCACAGCCTAGTCGCGTCCACAGGCCTGCGTCGCCCGATCGCCCGCAACAGCCGAGGTCACGACTCTGGTGCCGTGCCCGTCGTCGCAGCCCTGAGGAGCCTCGTGGACCTCGCGCTGCCCCCGTCCTGCGCTGGCTGCGGCCGGCCGGACGACGGCCTGTGCGGGTCGTGCAGGGACGAGCTGGCGGCATCGGTGTGGGGCGGGGGACCGCGTCCGGTGACGCCGACCCCCTGCCCGGAAGGGCTGCCGCCCGTCGTGGCGAGCACCGCGTTCGCGGGGACCGTCGCACGGCTCGTGGTCGCCCACAAGGACCGTGACCGCCGGGACTGTGCCGCCGTCCTGGCGCAGCTGTTGTCCGCCAGCGTCGAGGGCGCGCTGGCGCAGCACCCCGCACTCGCCGGCTCGCTGGCCGCCGGTGCGGGGCCCCTGCTCGTCGTCCCGGTCCCGTCCTCCGCCCGGGCCCGTCGCACGCGGGGCGACGCGCCCCTGGTCGGCCTGGCCCGCCTGACGGTCCGCAGGTTCCCACGGGGCGAGGTGGTCGTGGCGCAGGCGCTCACCGTGCGTCGGCGTGTCGCCGACCAGGCGGGCCTGGGCGCTGCGGACCGGGCCGCCAACCTCGACCACGCGTTCGCGGTCCGCCCCCGGTGGCGGGGCCACGTGGCCCGCCTGCCGTGCCTCCTCGTGGACGACGTGCTGACGACGGGTGCGACGCTCTCGGAGGCCGCGCGCGCCCTGCGGGCGGCGGGCGCGCCCCACGTGCTGGCGGCTGTCGCCAGTGCCACGCAGCGCCGGGTTCCGGTCATTCGGAACGCCTCCGCCTGCACCGGGTAAACGTTGGGTCAGATCTGCTGTCGCATTCCCGCCGGACCGTCTACCGTCGGTACATGGCCCCCCTGGCCCACGCGCTGGGCGCGTACACAGGGCGTCTCGGACCGGGTCCGACCGACGCCCCGGCGAGGGGAGCGGAGACTCCTGCCGTCGCGGTCGGGAGGTGGTGCCGCGGCTGAACTTCACGGGTTGTGCCGCTCCCGACACCCCCATCCGCCGTAACCATGGAGGACACCGTGGAAATTGTCGTCACCGGACGTCACATGCAGGTCTCGGACCGTTTCCGTGCCCACCTCGACGAGAAGCTGGCGAAGATCCCCCAGCTCGCACCCCGCGCCCAGCGGGTCGACGTCGTGGTGAGTCACGAGCCGAACAAGCGCCAGTCGAAGGCGTGCGAGCGGGTCGAGATCACCTGCCACGTGAAGGGCCCGATCGTGCGGGCGGAGGCCTGCCTCGACGACAAGTACGGCGCGCTCGACCTCGCGATGGACAAGCTCATGGAGCGATTGCGCCGGGCCCAGGACCGCAAGCGGGTGCACCGCGGCCGGCACACGCCGGAGTCGGTCGCGGAGGCGAGCGCCCGCTTCGAGGCGAACGGGTCCGCGGTCGTCGAGGACGACGGCTCCGCCGCCGAGGAGTCCGACCACGACCGCTTCGGGACGCAGGGCAACTCACCCATCGAGGTGCGGGAGAAGATCCACGCCTCGACGCCGATGGGTCTGGACCAGGCGGTCCGCGAGATGGAGCTCGTCGGGCACGACTTCTACCTCTACCACGACGAGGACACCGGTCAGCCCAGTGTCGTCTACCGCCGCCGCGGCTGGTCCTACGGCGTCATCCACCTCGACGTGTCCGAGCCCGAGACCTCCCGAAAGGTCTCCTGACCTGCACCGACGAAGGGCCGGCTGCGAGGGGTCGCCAACGAGCAGACCTGCCGCGGCCGGCCCTCTGTCATGACAGAATGCGCACGTGACCGAGGACCCGCAGGCCGCGCCGGCCGTCGACCCCATCCGGGTCGTCATCGCGGACGACCACGTCCTCTACCGTCGCGGGCTCCAGATGGTCGTCTCGCAGGACGACGACATCGAGATCGTCGGCGAGGCCAGTGACGGCAAGGAGGCCGTCGACCGCACGGTCGAGCTGCTGCCCGACGTCGTCCTCATGGACGTGCGGATGCCGCACACCTCCGGCATCGAGGCGTGCCAGAAGATCAAGTCCCAGGTCCCGTCGACCAAGATCATCATGCTGACGATGTCCGACGAGGAGTCCGACCTCTACGAGGCGGTCAAGGCCGGGGCCAACGGCTACCTGCTCAAGGACGTCCCGGGCGAGGAGATCGCCGACGGCGTCCGAGCGGTGCACAACGGCGACTCGCTCATCTCGCCGTCGATGGCCTCCAAGCTGCTCGCCGAGTTCGCGCTCATGAGCCGGCGCCAGGGGGAGCGGCCGTCGGCGGTCGGCGCACCCCGCCTCACCGAGCGCGAGCTCGAGGTGCTGCGCCTGGTCGCCCGCGGGCTCGCGAACAAGGAGATCGCGCACGACCTGTTCATCTCCGAGAACACCGTGAAGAACCACGTCCGCAACATCCTCGAGAAGCTCCAGCTGCACTCGCGCATGGAGGCCGCGATGTATGCCGTGCGGGAGAACCTGCTCGAACCCGACGAGTGACCGGCGCCACCCCCCTGCGCCTCACGACATCCCAGGCGCGACGGATCGCCCTCGCGGCGCAGGGGTTCCTCGACGCCCGCCCGGCGCCCGGTGCCGCGACCATGCGGCACCTGCAGCGTGTCGTCGACCGGGTGCAGGTCGTGCAGATCGACAGCGTCAACGTCGTGACCCGCAGCCAGTACCTCCCCTTCTTCTCCCGGCTCGGGCCGTACGACACGGCGCTGCTCGACCGGGCGCGTGACCGGTCCCCGCGCCGGCTGGTCGAGTACTGGGCCCACGAGGCGAGCCTCGTCCCGCCGACCACGTGGCCGCTGCTGGACTTCCGGATGCGTCGGGCCCTCGACGACTCGTGGGGTGGGATGCAGCGAGTCGCCCGCGACCACCCGGAGCTCGTCGAGGCCGTCCTCGCCGAGGTGGTCGAGCGGGGGCCGATGACCTCCCGGCAGCTCGAGGCGGCCCTCGAGCACGACCTGCCGCGTGCGCGCGACCACTGGGGCTGGAACTGGTCGCTGGTCAAGAACGCCCTCGAGCACCTGTTCTGGTCGGGCCGGATCTCCTCGGCCGGGCGCACCCAGCAGTTCGAGCGCCGGTACGCCTCGCTCGAGCGCGTGCTGCCCAGGGAGGTGCTGGCGGTCGCCGGCCGCCCGGAGGACCGTCCGGACGATGCCACCGCCTTCCGCGCCCTCATCGAGCTGTCGGCCCGGGCCCACGGCGTGGGCACCGAGCAGTGCCTGCGCGACTACTTCCGCCTCAAGCCCGACCAGGCCCGCCCCGCCATCGAGTCGCTGGTCGCCGACGGGGTCCTCGTGCCCGCCGCCATCGACGGCTGGCGCCGCCCGGCATACCTGCACGTCGAGGCCCGCCGGCCCCGACGGGTGCACGCGCGCGCCCTGCTCAGCCCGTTCGACTCGCTCATCTGGCAGCGAGACCGCACGGCCGCGCTCTTCGGCTTCGACTACCGCCTGGAGATCTACGTGCCGGCGGCGCAGCGGGTGCACGGGTACTACGTGCTGCCGTTCCTCCTCGGCGAGCACCTCGTGGCCCGCTGCGACCTCAAGGCCGACCGGGCGGCCGGGGTGCTCCGGGTCCACGCCGTGCACTGGGAACGGGGGGCGCCCGGGGCCCCGGCGGCACTCGACGAGGAGCTCGCGTCACTCGCCGGCTGGCTAGGCCTGTCCGGCGTGGCCGGCGAGCTCAGGGGTGCCGTCGCCCGCTGACCCGCCCGAGGCGCGCAGGAGCAGGACCGCCAGGTCGTCCTCGAGCTGGCCGCCGTGGAAGCCGCGCACGGCCTCCACGAGGTGGTCCACGACCGCCTGCGTGGGCTCGTCGCCGTGGCGGGACAGCACGGTCTCGACCCGCTCGCTCTCGAACATCGCCGGGCCACGGCGGGACTCCACGAGCCCGTCGGTGAACGCGCAGACCAGGTCCCCGACGGCCAGGTCGACGGTCGTGTCGTGCAGCTCGGGGTGGTCGAGCAGGCCGAGCACCGTCCCGGGCACGCCCTCCTCGTTGGTCGTGCCGCCCCGGACGACCACCGGCAGCGGGTGGCCGGCGAGGCAGAAGGTGAGCCGGACGCCGTCGGGGTGCGGCTCGACCTGGCCGTAGACGGCCGTGCAGAACTGCTCCGGGTCGGTGGCGCCGACGAGGCGGCTGTTGACCGCCCTCAGCGTCCGGCTCGGAGGGTGCCGCGGGTCCGCGAGGGCGCGGATCGTGTACCGCGCCGCCGCGCTCACCGCCGCGGCCTGCGCCCCCTTGCCGCTCACGTCGCCGAGCACGAACCCCCACGTCCCCGGCCCGAGCGCGAAGACGTCGAGGAAGTCGCCGCCCACCTCGCTGCCGTCGCCCGCGGGGTGGTACGCGCTGGCGAGCTCGCAGCCGGGGACCTCCGGCAGGCGCCCCGGGACCATGCTCGCCTGCAGGGCGGTGGCCACGCGCTGCTGCTCGGCCAGTACGTGCTGCAGCTCGGTCCTGGCGCGCACGCGCTCGGTCACGTCGCGCAGCACGACCAGCTCGCCGGCAGCGCGTCCGGTCCGGTCGGTGAGCTGCTGGCGCAGCACGTCGAAGGACCGGCGCCCGGTCGGCCCGTCGACGTGCACCTCGGGTATGCCGGCGTCGGGCGTGCCGGGCTCGGACGAGGCGACGGCGAAGCCCACCTCCTGCGGCAGGACGTCGGTCAGGCGCCTCCCCACGAGGGAGCCCCGCGTCGCGGACAGGGCCTGGGCGCCGGAGGGGTTGACGTCGGCGACCCGCCCGAAGGCGTCGAGGACGAACACCGCGTCGGTCATGGTCTCCACGACGGCGCTGCGGGCCAGGGGGGCCAGGTCGGTGAGGCGCTCGCGGAACAGGCCCCAGACCAGGACCCCGCCGGTCACGCTGAAGGCGAACGGCGTCAGGTCGATCCGTGCGAACGGCCCGACACCCCCGTTGTGCAGGAAGTTCGCGACCCACGGCAGGAGGCCCGAGGCCATGAGCACGACGGCCAGCCGCCGGTAGCTGCGGGCGAGCCGCACCATGCTCGTCATGAACAGCACGGTGGCGACGACAAGCAGCGCGTTGACGTAGACGAGGTGGACCCAGAACAGCGGCCCGGTCTCCACGACGACCAGCTGGTCGGGGGCGATGCGCGGCGGGTAGTGGTGCACGAGGTCGTGGGTGGCGGGGACGGCCAGGGCGGTCATCACCACGACCGGCTCGACGGCGAGGAGCAGCAGCAGCCTGCGGGTGACCCGGTGGCCGCGCCCGGTGTACTGCAGGACGAAGCAGAGGAACGACGGCCCGAGCGTGCTGACGCCGAGGTACTTCAGGTCCCCCCACAGGGACTTGGTCGCGACGCCCTCGGAGGTGAGCTCCACGGCATACGCGATGCCCCACCAGGCGACGGAGCCGAGGACGGCGGCCAGGCTCCAGCCCGTGGGGGTGTCCCGGCGCCAGGCGGCGTACAGCGCGAGGACGGCGAGCAGCGCACCGGCGACCGCCATCGACGTCGCGAGCAGCTCCAGCACGCTCGACCCCCTGCCCGGGCTCCTGTCCCCGCGTCCCGTGCCCGCAGAGCCCTGCCCAGACCGTAACCGGGGGAGGGCGTGCCCGGTGGCGAAGTGACCAGAACGAGACCCGCTGGCCCGGGGGACACGGGGCGACCGTGGCGGGAACCGGGCGACCGTTGTCCGGATCGTGCTGGTAGGCCTGCGATGGTGGCAGATAACCTGCGCAGGTGACCGTTCCTGCCGCGCCGCCGGCTGCCCGTCCCTCCCGCACCGCCGGCCACCGCGCCTGGTGGGTCGCCCTCGTGGTGCTGGGGGCGCTCGTCGCTGCCGCGGGCTTCCGGTCCTCGACCGGGGCGCTGCTCGTCCCGCTCGAGACCGAGTTCGGCTGGTCGCGCGCGACCACGTCCGGCGCCGTGACGGCCAACCTCGTCGTCTACGGCCTGACCGCACCCTTCGCCGCCGCCCTCATGGAGCGCTTCGGCATCCGCACCGTCGTGGTCGCGGCGCTCGCCCTCGTGGCCGCCGGCTCGGGGCTGACCACGGTGATGACCGCGCCGTGGGAGCTGTGGCTGCTCTGGGGCCTCGCGATCGGCGTCGGCACCGGCGCCATGGCGCTCGTGCTGGGGTCCGTGGTCGCCAACCGGTGGTTCGTCGAGTCCCGCCGCGGCCTCGTGACCGGGGTCTTCTCCGCCGCGGGGGCTGCGGGCCAGCTCGTCTTCCTCCCCGGGATCGCGGCGCTCGCGACCGGTCCCGGCTGGCGCTGGGCCGCGCTCGTGGTCGCCGGTGCCTCCGTGCTGCTCGTGCCGCTGGTCCTGCTCGTGGTCCGCGACCACCCGGCCGACATCGGGCTCGCGCCGTACGGCTCCGAGCCGGGGGCGCCGCCGGAGCCCGCGCCGCCGCGTCACGTGCCGGGACGCGACGGACCCGCCCGCACCGCGGTGGCGGTCCTCCGGTCGAGCACGCGGTCACGGACGTTCTGGATCCTGTTCGTCACCTTCTGGATCTGCGGATGGTCCACCAACGGGCTCATCGGCACCCACTTCATCCCCGCAGCCCACGACCACGGCATGCCCGAGACGACCGCGGCCGGCCTGCTGGCCCTCGTCGGGGTCTTCGACCTCGTCGGCACGATCGCCTCGGGCTGGCTCACCGACAAGGTCGACCCGCGGCTGCTGCTCTGCGGCTACTACGGGTTCCGCGGCCTGTCGCTGCTGTTCGTGCCCGCGCTGCTCGGCCCGGACATCCACCCCAGCCTGTTCGTCTTCATCGTCTTCTACGGCCTGGACTGGGTGGCGACCGTGCCGCCGACGATCGCGCTGTGCCGCCGCCACTTCGGGGTGGCCCGGTCGAGCGTGGTGTTCGGGTGGGTGTTCGCCGCCCACATGGTCGGGGCCGGCGTCGCCGCCTCGTATGCCGGGTGGGTGCGGCAGGCGACGGGCGACTACTACACCGCGTGGCTCACCGCTGGCGGGCTGTGCCTCTTCGCGGCTCTCGCCTGCCTCGCGATCTCGCGGTCGCCGGACGAGCAGGCCGACCGCGCCCCGGTCGACGAGGCCGAGGTCGCAGCCGTCGCCTGAGGTGCGGCGGGGGTGGCCCACGTGGTGGGGTGGGGCCATGAGCGAGACCACGGTGAAGGACAACCCCGACCTCAGCCGCTTCGAGGCGTACGTCGACGGCGCGCTCGCCGGCTTCGCGTCATACCGGCTCTCGGGGGGTCACGTCGTCTTCACCCACACCGAGGTGGACGACGCCTACGAGGGACAGGGGGTCGGCAGTGCGCTGGCGCGCGGCGCCCTGGACCAGGTGCGCGCGGCCGGGGAGCGCGACGTCGTCGCGATGTGCCCGTTCATCGCGGCCTGGATCGAGCGCCACCCCGACTACCAGGACCTCGTGGCACCCTAGCCACCCGCCGCCAGCCGACCCCGGGCGGAGGCGGGCCGCCCGCGCCCCACCCGGCGCGCGGCCGGAACCGTGCGGCGGGACCCGGCGTTGGGCCCCAGGGGGACAGTTCCCCACGCCGTGCGTCCGCGGGTCGGGACGGGTCGACTAACCTAGTGCGGGCCGCCGGTGCAAGGGTCGTCGGAGGCCGCACACTTCCCAGGAGAGACTGCGTGTCCAAGATCGTCGAAAAGCTGCTGCGTGCCGGTGAGGGACGCATCCTCAAGAAGCTCCAGGGCATCGCCGCCCAGGTGAACGCGATCGAGGAGGACTTCGAGAAGCTCAGCGACGCCGAGCTGCGCGCCGAGACCGACGTGTTCCGCAAGCGCCTCCTCGACGGAGAGACGCTCGACGACATCCTTCCCGAGGCGTTCGCGGCGGTGCGAGAGGCTGCCAAGCGCACGATCGGCAAGCGGCACTTCGACGTGCAGCTCATGGGTGGCGCGGCCCTCCACCTCGGCAACGTCGCCGAGATGAAGACCGGTGAGGGCAAGACCCTCGTGGCGACCCTGCCGTCCTACCTCAACGCCCTCGAGGGCAAGGGCGTGCACGTCATCACCGTCAACGACTACCTCGCCGAGTACCAGTCCGAGCTCATGGGCCGCGTCCACCGCGCCCTCGGCCTCGAGACCGGCGTCATCCTCTCCTCGATGACCCCCGAGCAGCGGCGCGCCGAGTACGCCAAGGACATCACCTACGGCACGAACAACGAGTTCGGCTTCGACTACCTGCGCGACAACATGGCGTGGTCGATGGACGAGCTGGTCCAGCGCGGGCACAACTTCGCCATCGTCGACGAGGTCGACTCCATCCTCATCGACGAGGCCCGTACGCCGCTCATCATCAGCGGGCCGGCCGACGCGGCCACCAAGTGGTACACGGAGTTCGCGCGCATCGCCCAGCGGCTGACCCGCGGCGAGCTCGAGTCCGGCCAGGGCGACTACGAGGTCGACGAGAAGAAGAAGACGGTCGGCGTCCTCGAGGCCGGCATCGCCAAGGTCGAGGACTACCTCGGCATCGACAACCTGTACGAGTCGGTCAACACCCCGCTCATCGGCTACCTCAACAACGCCATCAAGGCCAAGGAGCTGTTCAAGCGGGACAAGGACTACGTCAACCTCAACGGCGAGATCCTCATCGTCGACGAGCACACGGGCCGCATCCTCGCGGGCCGGCGCTACAACGAGGGCATGCACCAGGCGATCGAGGCGAAGGAGGGCGTCGAGATCCAGAACGAGAACCAGACGCTCGCCACGATCACCCTGCAGAACTACTTCCGCATGTACGACAAGCTCTCGGGCATGACGGGCACCGCCCAGACCGAGGCGGCCGAGCTGTACTCGATCTACAAGCTGGGCGTCGTGCCGATCCCGACGAACCGGCCGATGATCCGCATGGACCAGCCCGACCTCGTCTACCGCACCGAGGAGGCGAAGTTCTCCGCGGTGGTCGACGACATCGTCGAGCGGCACAAGAAGGGCCAGCCCGTCCTCGTCGGCACCACCTCGGTCGAGAAGAGCGAGTACCTCTCCGACCAGCTGCGCCGCAGGGGCATCCCGCACGAGGTCCTCAACGCCAAGCAGCACGAGCGTGAGGCCGCGATCGTCGCGCAGGCCGGTCGCAAGGGCGCGGTCACCGTCGCCACCAACATGGCCGGTCGCGGTACCGACATCATGCTCGGCGGCAACCCCGAGTTCATGGCGGTCGCCGCCCTCAAGCAGCGCGGCCTCGACCCCGAGGAGACCCCGGAGGAGTACGAGGCGGCCTGGGACCAGGCGCTCGCCGAGGCCGAGGAGGCCGTCAAGGCCGAGCACGACGAGGTCACCGAGCTGGGCGGCCTCTACGTCCTCGGGACCGAGCGGCACGAGTCGCGCCGCATCGACAACCAGCTGCGTGGACGTTCCGGTCGCCAGGGCGACCCCGGCGAGTCGCGGTTCTACCTGTCGCTGCAGGACGACCTCATGCGCCTGTTCAACGCGGCGATGGTCGACCGGTTCATGACCACTGCCAAGATGGACGACGACGTGCCGATCGAGTCCAAGATGGTGAGCCGCTCGATCCAGAGCGCGCAGGGCCAGGTCGAGGGCCGCAACTTCGAGATCCGCAAGAACGTCCTCAAGTACGACGACGTGCTCAACCGGCAGCGCACCGTCATCTACGACGAGCGGCGCCGCGTGCTCGAGGGCGAGGACCTGCACGAGCAGATCCGCCACTTCGTCAACGACGTCATCGACGGCTACGTCGCGGCCGAGACGGCCGAGGGCTTCGCCGACGACTGGGACTACGACCGCCTGTGGTCGGCGCTCAAGACGCTCTACCCGGTCTCGATCACGCCCGACGACGTGGCCGAGCTGGCCGGCGGCCGGTCGGAGATCACCGCGGACCTGCTGCGCGAGCAGATCACCTCCGACGCGCACCACGCCTACGACGCCCGCGAGGCCGAGCTCGGCGAGGACGTCATGCGTGAGGTGGAGCGCCGCGTCGTGCTGTCGGTCCTGGACCGCAAGTGGCGCGAGCACCTCTACGAGATGGACTACCTCCAGGAGGGCATCGGCCTGCGCGCGATGGCCCAGCGCGACCCGCTCGTGGAGTACCAGCGCGAGGGCTTCCAGCTCTTCGAGGCCATGAACGAGTCCATCAAGGAGGAGTCGGTCGGCTACCTGTTCAACATCCAGGTGGAGGTCGACCACACCCACGAGGAGACGCCGGCCGTCCAGCCGGTGAGCGTGTCGGACATGCTCGCCGGGTCCGGGCTCTCCAGCGCCGAGCGGGCCGACGCGGACGGCGAGGGTGCCGAGGTCGACAGTGGCGGGCAGCCGGCCGGCGCACTGGCGGCGGCCGAGCCGGCGCGGGCCTCGGGTCAGCACGCCGAGACGCAGCCGTCGTTCCGGGCCAAGGGCCTCGAGCAGCCGGAGCGACGTCCGCAGCAGCTGCAGTACTCCGCACCCACCGAGACGGGGGACGTCGAGCACCGCGCGGTGGGGACGGCGCAGGACACGCTGACCGCCGAGCAGCTCCGGGGCGCCTCGCGCAACGGACCGTGCCCGTGCGGCTCGGGCAAGAAGTTCAAGATGTGCCACGGCAAGAACCTCTAGCCGGTCGACCTCGCTGCAGCCCCACCGCAGCGAACCGGCACGCCGACGCCGCCGCCCCTTGCTGGGCGGCGGCGTCCGTGCGTGGCGGGCGTGTGCCGGTCAGCCCACCTGGAGCGCCTCGACGCGCCACCGCCCGTCGAGCCCGACGAGCCGGAACGCCAGGGCCCGGACTCGGCCGCCGTCGACGACCACCGCGCTCGCCTCGGCGACCCCGTCGGCTGGTTCGCACAGCCGGACGCTGCGCACGACCGCCCGGCCGGCGGCCGGGACCCCGCGTCGTCCCTCGCCCGCCGCCCGCCGGGCGGAGAGGGCGGCGCGACGGGCGACCACGGCATACACCTCGGGAACGGTCCAGCGCAGGAGCTGCGGCGCCGGCCGGGAGCCCGACATGACCTCGACGAGCGCCTGGGCGATGTGGCCCGCCCACTCGCGCGGGTCGGGGAGGTCGTCGCGTCGGGTGGGGCGCGCACCGAACAGCTGCTCGTCGGTGAGGCTGTCGAAGTCGACGGCCAGGGCGCCCTGGACGTACCGGGGGTCGTCGCCGTCGACGTCCGGCCACCACTCGGTGTCCGTCAGCACCGGCGGCCGGTGTCGCGGTGCAGGCATCACGCGCAGCGGGCGCAGCCGCGAGCGACCCGGCTCGCCCGGAGGCGGGGTGCCTCCGGCGGGCAGGGTCCCGTCGACCGGGCCCGCCACGGGGGTCGCGGGGTCGGACGCCGACGGCCGGGCTGCGGGGCTCACCGCGCCACCGCCTCGGCGTGGGGCGGGTGGAGCACCTGCCCGGGCAGCAGGAGGTCGGGGTCGTCCCCGATGACCGAGCGGTTCGCGGCGTGCCACCGCGGCCACTGCGCAGCAACCTCGGCGTCGGTCGCCCCCGGACCGAGGTGACGCGCCACGATCGACCAGAGGCTGTCCCCGCGCAGCACCACCACCTCGGCACCGGAGGTCCGTCGCGGCGTCCCGGCCACGAGGTCGGGTGACGCCTGCGGTCGCACGACGGGCCGTTCCGGCACCCAGCCGGGTGCCGGGGCCTGCTGGCTGGTTGCCGCCGGGCCGGGGGCCGCCGGGCCGGGGGCCGCCGGGCCGGGTGCCGGCGCCTGCCGCCCCGGTCCGGCAGGGAGCGGTGTCGTCACGGTGAAGCCGGGCGCGCCGGCACCGTGGAGTCCCAGGGTGGCACCCGACGACGCCGTGGCCACGGGGGCAGGGGTCGCGGGGGTCGTCACCGCGAAGCCGGGGAAGGGGACCGGGCCCGTGCCGGCGGCCGAGCCAGGCGCCAGGACGCCGCTGACGCTCACGCCGACGAGCACCGCCGCCACCCGTCGCACCACCGGGGGCGACCACGACCGCGACCACGTGTCCAGCAGCCGCCCCACCCGGCCGGGCAGGTGGCCGAGCAGCGATGCCAGCGTCGTGAGGGCCAGCCAGGCGGCGAGGATCACGGCCGCCGTCGAGAGGACGGCTGCCACGACCTCGTCGGGCCGTGCGGGACCAGGTCCGAGCACGGCGCCCCACTGCTCGCCGGCCGCGCCCACGAGCGCCGTCTCGAGCGCCGCCCCCGCGGCCAGTGCCCCGCCGGCGAGCACCGCGATGCGTCCCCTTCGTGCCGTCTGTCCCGACATCCCAACCCCCTGATTATGCAGTTTGCTTGTGTTTGCCTATGTTCGAACGTAGTGGCACGCGTTCGCCGAGGCAAGGGGTCGTTGATGTCGTACGCTCGCCCCGCCGGTCGAGAGGGGGATGGGATGCGCTGGGAAGACCTGTTCGCGGACCTGGAGTCGCAGTGGGACGCGGAGCAGCGGCGCGAGCTCGACGCCGAGGTCGCCGACCGGACGCGCCGGGAGCGGGCGACCGTCGCGCTGGCGCACCGACTCGCGGCGGCAGGCTCCGCGGCCGTGTCGGTCACGGTGCGCGACGGGACGCGGGTGAGTGGGCAGGTCGCCGACGTGGGTGACGGCTGGTTCCTGCTCGGGGAGCCGGGGCGTGTGCCCTGCCTGGTGCCGACGGCGGCCGTCGTGTCGGTGACGGGTCTGGCTGCCCGGGCGGTCGAAGGGTCTCCCGGCCGCAGGTTCGGGCTCGGCTACGCGCTGCGCGCGGTGAGCCGGGACCGTGCCGTCGTGCGGCTGACCGACTTCACCGGGTCCACCTGCACCGGCACGATCGACGCGGTCGGCTCGGATCACCTGGGGCTGGCCGAACACGCCCCTGACCTGCCCCGACGACCCGAGAACGTGACCGGCAGCCGGGTCGTGCCGTTCGACGCGATCGTCCTGGTGCGCCCCGTCTGAGCCCGTGGGGAGGGACGCTGCCGCCCGACGCGGCGGGATGGTGCCTCAGGCGGTCAGTCCTGGCCCTGGCCGAAGGGGTGCGCGGCGACGAAGCTCTTGGTCTCGTTGTACATCCGCTGGATGTAGCTCTCGAGCTCGGCGACCTCGACCCGCCACTGTCCCCGACCCCCGACCTTGATCGCGGGCAGCTCGCCCGAGCGGACCAGGGCATACGCCTGGGCCGAGGAGATGTCCAACACCTCGGAGACCTCGGACAACTGGATGAAGCGCTTGGCCACGGCCAACCCCTCTCTCGCCCCACTTGACTGGGAACTAACCTTCTCTTGACCAACTTTTTACCATGATCGTGCGATCGCGTCGGGTCGATTCGGGAATTCTCGCATCCTCGACCGTTCGGGGGAGTTGACGGCCCGGCCCTGTGGATGACCCCCCTGCTGTGGATTAGCCGGGCAGAACGCCCGTTGGGTGCGCCATGATGGGCGGCCGGGGGACGGACCACACCGAGGGGGAGACCGTGAGTGACCTGCCCGTGCCATCGGCGAGCCGGCTGCGCCGACCCGGTTGGCGTGACGCCCGGCTGCTCGTGGGACTGCTGCTCGTCCTGGGCTCCGTCGCCCTGGGGTCGTACGTCGTCGCCCATGCCGACGACCGCGTGCCCGTGTATGCCGCGGCCGGACCGCTGGTGCCCGGCCAACCCCTCACCGAGGACGACCTGGTCCGGGTCGACGTGCAGCTCGGGTCGCACACGGGGACCTACCTGTCCGCCACGGCCGGCCTCGCCCCGGACCGCTACGTCCTGCGGGAGGTCCCTGCAGGGGAGCTCGTCCCGGCGTCGGCGGTGGGTGGGCGGGACCGCGTCGAGGTCCAGCCGCTCACCCTCCTCGTCGACGCGGGCTCGGCGGCGCCGCTGCGGGTGGGGACCCGCGTCGACGTCTACGTCAACCCCGTCGACCCGGCCGCGACGGGCACGGCCAAGCGCTTCACCGGGCCCGAGCTGGCCCTGCAGGGCGTCTCGGTCGCGGGCCTGCCCAAGACGTCCAGCGGGCTGGGGTCGGGCACCGGCGCCGACCGGCCGATCCAGGTCATGGCGCCGACCGACCGGGTCAAGGACATCATCGGCGCGGTGGACCTCGGCGCGCGGGTCACGGTGGTGCCGGTGGCCGGCACCGGGGGAGCGCGGTGACGCGCAGCGTGCTCACCGCCCTGACGGGGGCGTGGGAGCCCGACGTCGTCACGGCGCTGGAGGCCACGTCGGGGTATGCCGTGGCGCGCCGGTGCGCCGACCTCGCCGACCTGCTCGCCACGGCCGCGGCGGGGCTCGGCGACCTGGCACTCGTCTCCGCCGAGCTCCGCGCCCTCGACCGGCCGGCCCTGCACGAGCTGGCAGAGCACGGACTGGGGGTCGCTGGGGTGGTGGCCCCGGGCGACGAGGCCGGCGAGCGGCGCCTGCGCCAGCTCGGCCTGGCCGTCGTCGTGGCCGCCGACGTCTCGACCCCGGACCTCGAGGACGCCCTCGACGAGGCGGCGTCGGGGTCCCTCGGCGCCGCGGGTGCCGGTGTCGACGAGCCCGTGGTCGAGGACCCCGTCCAGCTCCCCGGCGGGCGCCCCGGCCGGGTCCTGGCCGTGTGGGGACCCACAGGGGCGCCAGGTCGCAGCACGGTCGCGCTCAACCTCGCCGCCGAGCTGGCCGTCCACGCGCCCACCCTGCTCGTCGACGCCGACACCTACGGGTCCTCGCTCGCCCAGGCCCTCGGGCTGCTGGACGAGGCACCGGGGATGACGGCAGCGTGCCGCGCCGCCGACCAGGGCGGGCTCGACCTCGTGGCACTCGCCCGGCTGGCGCCCGAGGTCAGCCCCGGGCTGCGGGTGCTGACCGGCACCCCGAGGCCGCACCGCTGGACCGAGCTGCGGGCGCCGTCCGTGGCCCAGGTGCTCGGGATCGCGCGGCAGCTGGCCTCGCACGTCGTGGTCGACTGCGGCTTCTGCGTCGAGGACGACGAGGAGCTGTCGTACGACACCCTCGCCCCGCGTCGCAACGCCGCCACCCTGACCGCCCTCGAGGAGGCCGACGACCTGGTCGTCGTGGGGGCGGCCGACCCGATCGGGCTGCAGCGGCTGGTGCGGTCCGTCCAGGACCTGGCCACCGTTCCCTCTCCGTCGCCGACAGTCGTCGTCAACAAGGTGCGCGCGTCGGCGGTCGGCTCGCGGCCCGAGCGCCGGATCGCCGAGGCGCTGCAGCGGTTCGCCGGGATGGACGACCTGACGTACCTGCCCTGGGACCAGGCCACGCTCGACGCCGCGATGTTCGCGGGGACCACCCTCGCCGACCACGCGCCGCAGTCCGATCTGCGCCGGGCCGTGCAGGCCCTGGCTGCGCGGTGGGCCGGTGGCGGGGCGGTGGTCAGCCGGCGCTCGCGCCGGGCCGCCCGGCGCTGACGCCTGCGCGCGCGGACTGGCGCTGACGGCGCCTGTGCGGTCAGGAGCTGAAGAGCAGGGTGAGGCCGCCGACGGTGTAGAGAACCATGAGGACAAGCAGCGGGACCTGGCCGACCACCGCTGCCCTCCGCGGGAACAGGGTCAGGGCGCGCTCGTGCGCGACCACGACCCCCAGCACGTGGCCGGTGATGATCGCGACGACCTGGATGCCTGCGACGAGCCCCGGGGCGATGAGGGCGACCGAGGGCCGCACGCCGGCGGTGCCGAGCCAGTTGGCGCCCGTCCCGAGCGGGTCGGAGAACGTGGCCAGGCCGTGGGTGCCCTCCCAGACCCACAGGGACCAGTAGTGCGCCACGAGGTACCCGGCCGCGATCGGGATCAGCGACGGCGCGAACGCGCTCGCCACGCCGCGCGCAGCCACCCGTGCGAGCCGCGCCGAGACGACGGCCGCGAGGGCGAGCGAGCCGGCCACGACCAGGCACACCGCGACCAGGCCGCCCGTCTCCCACAGCCGCGGCACCGCCCGGGCCTGGACGAAGGAGTACCACCGGGTCTCGCCGGAGAACCCGTCGTAGGCGGTCGAGCCCAGCATCACCGAGGTCACCGCGAGCAGGCCGGGCTCGGGGCGCACCTGCAGCGGACCGTGCAGGGGCGTGCGCAGCACCCATCGGCCGTCGGTGCGCCGGCCGAGGGGGCTCAGCGTCCCGTAGAGCCCTGACCACGCCCCGAACGGGTCGCCGTGGCGCAGGTACGGCTGCCCGAACGCGAGCGCCAGCACGAGGCTCAGCAGCAGGTAGCCGAGGACGGCGACCCGCAGCACCGGCAGCGTGGCGTTGTCCGGGGCGACCAGCTCGAGCCACACGAAGGCGGCCAGACCGGCCGCGGCCGGCCAGTAGCCGAGCCGGTAGTCGGCGAGGGCGAACTCCGGCTCGATCCGCGCCACCTTCAGCAGCCCGGCGTGCAGCCAGCGCACCGGGTTGACCAGGCGCCACACGCCGCCGACGAGCATCGAAAGGAACGCGAGGCCGACCCAGAGCCAGACGTACACGACGTAGGGAACGGGGTTGTTGGCGTCGTCCTTGCCCAGGACGAGGGCGGCCAGCGTCCAGGCGGCGACGAGCAGCGTGAGGACGACCGCGACCACACGCAGCACCCGGCTGTCGAGCACGCGCCCCAGTCCCCTCGGGAGCGGCACCCCGTCGTCGGCCCCCAGCCGCGGCGTTCGCCACAGCGCCCCTAGAGCGACGAACGACACGACCAGGGCCGCGCCCGCCCCGACGAGCAGCAGCGAGAACGGCAGCGGCAGGTCCTCGCGCGAGCCCACGCCGTGGGCAGGGAGCGCCAGCGACGGGAGCAGGGAGGGCTTCATCGGACCGCGATCTTGAGCAGCCGCAGCTCGGGGTGGTGGGTCTCCACCTCGTACACGCCCGGCGACTCGCCGGTGAGCTCGACGCTGACCGGCGTCCCGGCGGGGAGCTCCTTCTCGATGTCGAACCCGTGCACGTGCAGCTGGTCGGCGTGGTCGCTGGTGACGGTGAGGGTCATGGTCTCGCCCACGCCCAGCTCGACCGTGCGCGGCGCCGGGGTGACCCGGCTGCCGGTGACCGTTACCGTGACGGTCCGCTGCGCCGGGCTGCTCGAGGACGACGTCGACGCCGAGCCCGAGGGGGACTGCTCCGACGACGAGGCGGCGGACGGCGCGGACGAGCTCGTGCCGCTCGATGCGGTTCCCGCGGTGGATGCGGCCCCGCCGCCGCAGGCGGCGAGACCCGCGACGAGGACCGCGCACCCGGCATACCGCAGGGTCGTGGGCCACGTCATCTTGGTCACGATCCGAAGTCTAGACAGGGCTTTCTGACACGATGTGGGGGTGCCTGACCGCCTCACCTCGCTCGACGCGTCGTTCCTCTACCTCGAGGAGTCGACGACGCCGATGCACGTGGGGTCGGTCATGGTGTTCGACCCGCCGGAGGACGGCTTCGACTACGACCGCCTCGTGCAGCTCGTGTCGACGCGGATCGCGTTCGTGCCGCGCTACCGCCAGCGCATCCGCCAGGTCCCGGGCCGGCTGGCCAACCCGGTGTGGGTGGACGACGAGAACTTCGACGTGACCTACCACGTCCGCCGCTCGGCCCTGCCACGCCCGGGCACCGACGAGCAGCTGCAGGAGTTCGTCGCCCGGATCCAGCCGCGGGCGCTGGACCGGCGCCGGCCGCTGTGGGAGGTCTACCTCGTCGAGGGGCTCGCCGAGGGCCGCTTCGCGATCGTCACCAAGTCGCACCAGGCGCTGGTCGACGGCGTCAACGCGGTCGACATCGCCCACGTCATCGTCGACGGCGACCCGGCGGCCGAGGGCCTGGTCACCGACACGTGGCGCCCCTCGCGCGAGCCGAGCGACCTCGAGCTGCTGACCGGCGCGCTGGTCGACGCGGTGCGGCGCCCGAGCGAGGTCGTCGACAACATCCGTGGCGGCACGGCCGACGTCAAGGCCCTCGGCGCCCGGGCGCTCACCGCCGCCGGCGACGTCGTCTCCACGCTGGCCCGCACGGCCGCCCGGCCCGCACCGCACTCGCCGCTCAACGCGACCGTGGGCGAGGCCCGCCGGTACGTCATGATCGGCACCGACCTCGAGGACTACCGCAAGGTCCGGGCGCGGCTGGCGCGCGGGCGCTACGCCGACGACGTGTCGGTCAACGACGTCGTGCTCGCGACGATCTCGGGGGCCTTCCGCGCCTGGCTGCTCACCCGTGGGGAGTCCGTGCACTCCGGCACGACGGTCCGGGCGATGGTCCCGGTGAGCGTCTACGACGAGGGCGCGCGACACGTGAGCAGCCGCCTCACCGCATGCTTCGTCGACCTGCCGGTCGGGGAGCCGGGGCCGTCGATGCGCCTGCACCAGATCGCCTTCGCGATGCGCCAGCAGATGGAGGGCGGCCAGGCCGTGGGGGCGGAGTCGCTCGCCGGACTGGCGGGCTTCGCCCCGCCGACACTGCACTCGCTCGGGGCCCGGCTGGGCTCCGCGGTCTCGCGCCGCCTGTTCAACGTCGTCATCACCAACGTGCCCGGCCCGCAGCACACCCTGTATGCCGCGGACGCCAAGATGCTCTCGACCTACCCGGTCATGCCGCTGGCGCGCGGGCAGGCGTTGTCGATCGGCCTCACCTCGTACGACGGTGGCGTCTACTACGGGCTCAACGCGGACCGCGACTCGATGCCGGACGTCGACGTCCTCGGCCAGAGCATCGTCGACTCGCTGGCCGAGCTCCTCGACACGCAGCGGTCGACGCGGCGATGAACGCACAGGGGGGCCACCGCGCGCGCCGGGGCCTCGTCCTCGGCGGCGGGGGCGTCCTCGGCGCGGCGTGGATGGTCGGCGCACTGAGCGCCCTCGAGTCCCAGACCGGCCTGGACGCGCGCGACTTCGACCAGGTGGTCGGCACCTCGGCGGGCTCGGTCCTGGCCGGGCTGCTGGGGGCGGGCGTCCCGGTGGCCGACCTGCTGCACCACCAGCTCGAGGGCTCGATCGACGCGGGACCGCTGGCCGGCTACCTCTGGGACTACGAGCGCGACACCGGGGGCGACCGCCCGGGCCTGCCGCGTCCCGGTCTCGGGTCGCGAGAGCTGTTGCGCCGCAACGCACTCCACCTCCGCAGCCTGCCCCCGACGGCGGTGCTGTCTGCGATCCTCCCCGAGGGGCGGGGCAGCCTCGAGGCCGTCGGTGCGATGGTCGGCCATGTCGTGCCGTCGGGCTGGGTGCCGCGTGACGGCATCACCGTCGTCGCCCTCGACTACGACACGGGGGAGCGGGTGCCGTTCGGGCGCGAGGAGGCGCCGCGGGTCGACCTGCCGGACGCCGTGATGGCCTCGTGCGCCATCCCCGGCTGGTACCAGCCGGTGCGCATCGGCGAGCACCGCTACATCGACGGCGGGGCATGGTCCTCGACCAACCTCGACCTCATGGTCGGGCTCGGCCTCGACGAGGTGTACGTCCTCGCGCCGCAGGTCAGCTTCGTCAAGGACACCCCGACCCACTGGCGCACCCGGGTCGAGCGCCAGTGGCGCAACCGCGTCACCCTGCGCGCGCTGCGCGAGCTCCACCGGGTCCACGCCGACGGTGCCGAGGTGACGATCCTCGGCCCCGGCGAGGAGGACCTCGAGGCCTTCGGGTCCAACCTCATGGACGTCTCCCGGCGGCCGGGCGTCATCGCGACGTCCCTGCGCACCTCCGCGGCCGCACTGCGCGACCCCGCGCCCCTGCCCGACCACAGCACCTTCGAGGATGTGGGATGACCCCATGACCCAGACCCGGATCTACGTCCCGCTCACGCCTTCCGACGTGCAGGCGCTCGCCGAGCGCCGCGAGGTCGGCCCGGCCCCCGTCGCCGCGTATGCCGTGACCCGGCGCCTCGAGCGCTCGCTGCCCACCGCCGACGAGGAGGAGTGGGAGTACGCGGCACTCACCGAGGCGGTCGAGGCGGCGGAGGCCGCGCAGGGCACGACGGTCGCCAAGCGCGTCGTCGCCGCGGCCGACGTCGACCCGGCGTGGGTCGAGGACGACGCCACGCGGGACGGGCTCGGTGCCGTCACGATCACCTCGCCGGTCCCGTTGCGGCTCGTCGTCTCGCTGCACGTCGACGAGACCGCAGGCGACCAGGGCATGCAGGACCTGCTCTGGTACGACGTCACCGAGCTGGACGAGGTCCTGCGCATCCTCTGACCCCGCGACGGTCAGGCGTGCCGGGCCAGGAAGGGGTCGACCAGGGCGTGGTAGGCGTCGGGCAGGTCGCGGCGGATGCAGTGCCCAGCCTCCTCGACGACCCGGATGTCGATGTGGGCGTTGCCGATCCGTGCCGCGCGCTCGCGGACCTCGGGCAGCACGGGGCCGCCCAGCTCGGCGAGCAGGACGAGCGTCGGCACCGCGATCGCGGCCACGATCTCGTCCCACGGCTGCACCAGGCTGGCGACGCCCAGCTCGAGGAAGCCGAGGTCGACCTGCGCCTTGGACTCCACCCACGGGTCGAGCTCGGACTCGGGCCAGGTCGGGTTGTCCGCGCGGCCCTGCTCGCGCGCCCCGGCCGGGTCGTCCGCGAACGCCCGGCACTCGGCGACCCGCTCGCGCACGACCTCGGCAGGCTGCACCCGGTGCTGCGGGTCGCGCCAGGCGGGGTCCTCGAGGACCGCGGCGGCGACGAGGTCGGGGCGCCGAGCCGCCAGGGCGCCTGCGATCCCGCCACCCATCGAGTGGCCGACGACGAGCGCCGGGCCGCCGTGGTCGGCGGCGACGCGGGCCAGGGTGGCCTCGGCGGCGGCATACATCGCCTCCATCGGGTCCTCGGAGGTGAGCTGCGCCGACGTGAACCGGGGTGACCGGCCGTGGCCGAGGGCGTCGACGCCCACGACGCGGTAGGTCGGGGACCAGCGGCGGACGGCGTCGGGCCAGCAGTCCCCGGAGTCGCCGAGGCCGTGCAGGAGGACGAGGGTCGGGGTCGACGGGTCCGCGGGGCCGGCCCAGCGGTAGGCGAGCTCGGCGCTGTCGTTGGAACTCGGCACACGTGACACCATAGGTGCGCCCTCCCGGCAGCCGGGGGGTCCCCCATCTCCGACGCGACCCCGAGGAGCCACGCCCACCATGGATGCCGTCACCCAGGTGCCCGCCCCCGTCAACGAGCCCGTGCTCGACTACGCGCCCGGCAGCCCCGAGCGCGCGTCGCTCGAGGTGGCCCTCGCGGAGCTGGGCAGCACCGCCATCGACCTGCCGCACACCATCAACGGCAAGCGGGTCATGGGTGGCGGCCGCAAGATCGAGGTCCGGCAGCCGCACGCCAAGCGCAAGCTCCTCGGCACCATGCGCAACGCGACCCTCGCCGACGCGCAGGCCGCCGTCGACGCCGCCAAGGCCGCTGCCCCCGGCTGGCGCGCCCTGTCCTTCGACGACCGTGCCGCGATCCTGCTCAAGGCGGCCGAGCTGCTCTCCGGGCCGTGGCGCGCGCACCTCAACGCGGCGACGATGTTGGGCCAGTCCAAGACGGCGTACCAGGCCGAGATCGACTCGGCCTGCGAGCTCATCGACTTCTGGCGCTACAACGTCCACTTCGCCCGGCAGATCCTGGCCGAGCAGCCTCCGGCCAACTCCAAGGGCATCTGGAACCGCACCGACCACCGCCCGCTCGAGGGCTTCGTCTACGCGATCACGCCCTTCAACTTCACCGCGATCGCGGGCAACCTGCCCACCGCCCCGGCGCTCATGGGCAACACCGTCGTGTGGAAGCCGAGCCCGACCCAGCAGTTCGCCGCGCAGCTGACCATGTCGCTGCTCGAGGAGGCCGGCATGCCGCCCGGCGTCATCAACATGGTGACCGGCGACGGCATCAACGTCTCGAAGGTCGCGCTCGCCGACCCCGACCTCGCCGGCATCCACTTCACCGGGTCGACGCCGACGTTCCAGCACCTGTGGCAGGAGGTCGGCGCCAACCTGCCGAGCTACCGGACCTACCCGCGCCTCGTCGGCGAGACCGGCGGCAAGGACTTCATCCTCGCCCACCCGTCGGCCGACCCGGACGTCCTGCGCACCGCCATGATCCGTGGGGCGTTCGAGTACCAGGGGCAGAAGTGCTCGGCCGCCTCGCGCGCCTACGTCCCGCGCTCGCTGTGGCGCAAGATCAAGGCCGACCTCGTCTCCGTCACCGAGGGCCTGAGCCAGGGCGACGTCACCGACCTGTCGAACTTCATGGGCGCGGTCATCGACCAGCGGGCGTTCAGCAAGCACTCGGCCGCGATCGACCGGGCCCACGCGACGGCCGGCGTCGAGGTCGTCGCCGGTGGCACGTACGACGACAGCGAGGGCTGGTTCGTCCGGCCCACGATCCTCGAGATCGACGACCCCAGCGACGAGTCGTTCCGCACCGAGTACTTCGGCCCGATCCTGTCGGTGCACGTCTACCCGGACCGCCAGTTCGACAAGGTGCTCGACCAGATGGAGTCGTTCGCCCCCTACGGCCTCACCGGCTCGATCATCGCCCAGGACCGGGTGGCGATCGCCGACGCGACCGAGCGCCTGCGCTTCGCGGCCGGCAACTTCTACATCAACGACAAGCCGACCGGCGCCGTCGTGGGGCAGCAGCCCTTCGGTGGTGGCCGGGCGTCGGGCACCAACGACAAGGCCGGGGCCGCGCAGAACCTCCTGCGCTGGACGAGCGCGCGTTCCATCAAGGAGACGTTCAACCCGCCGACGAACCACGCCTACCCGCACATGGGGTGAGGCTCACCGGCATACGCGAAAGGCCCGGAAC
>NZ_JBHUYG010000047.1:0-33050 GCF_042668795.1 Pedococcus sp. NPDC057267
GTCCAGAACTGCCGTTTCGTGCCAGCAACTGCCGTGTGGCGGAAGGAAGGCGCGGGGTCAGGCGGGGGCGACGACCTCGAACCGGGTCACGCCGGTCGCGACGGTGGCCTCGACGAGCCGCACGGTGACCCAGGTCCCTAGCTCGGCCGTCCCGGACGCGCGGCCGAGCACCGCCGGCTCGTCGATCTGGATCTGCACGTGCCCGTTGTCGCGCTCGTCGACCACCATGGCCCGGAACTCCTGCCCGACCCGGTCGGCCAGGGCCGCCGCCTCGACCGCGTCGGCGCACGACCGCTCCACACCGGCGGCCACCTTGTCGCTCGCGGCCATCACCTCCGGCAGCCCGGGCAGCGCGTCGCGCACCCAGCCCGGCACCTCCCGGCCCTGCGAGACCGCCTCGCACACCACGAGCCCGAACCGGTCCACCAGCCGGCGCAGGGGCGCCGTGACGTGGGCGTATGCCGCGGCCACCGCCGCGTGCTCGGTCTCGGCCGGAGTCTCACCGTCGAACGGCGTGTAGCCCGCGCCGCGGAACAGCGCCGTCGCCTCGTGGATGAGGGCCAGGTGCCTGGGGTTGTCGCGGTCCAGCGTGCGCAGGAACTCCCCGTACGCCGTCCCCTCCTGCCACTCGACGCCGAGCGCCCGCGCGGCGTGGCGGAAGCGCCGCACCGCCCGCTCGTCCGGTGCCGGCATCGTCCGCAGGATCCCGACCTTCGCCCCCAGCATCAGCTCGGCCCCGGCCATGCCGGTCATGAGCGAGATCTGTGCGTTCCAGTCCTCGACCTCCAGCGGCGGACGGAACCCGAGCCGGAAGTGGCCCTGCTCGTCCTCCCTGACCTCCTGCTCGGGCATGGGCAGGCTGGCCCCGCCACGCTTGCGCTCCAGCTCGATGCGCAGCAGCCCGACCTCGTTGAGCAGCTGCAGCCGCTCGTCGGCCGAGCCGTCGTCGAGCGCGGCCTGCACGCCCGCGTAGTCGAGCCGGTCGGTGCTGCGCACCAGGGCACGGCGCACCTCCACCGCCGTGCACTCCCCCACCGCGTCGAGCCGCAGGTCCCACACGAACGCAGGACGCACCTGGCCCGGCAGCAGGCTGGCCGCGGACTCGCTGAGCACCGGCGGGTGCAGGGGCGTCCGCTCGTCGGGCGCGTACACGGTCTGTCCGCGACGCCGCGCCTCCGTGTCGACGGCTCCCCCGGCGGCGACGAACGCGGGGACGTCGGCGATGGCGTACCGCACCCGGAAGCCGTCGCCGTCGCGCTCGAGGTGCATCGCCTGGTCGAGGTCCATCGAGCCCGTGGGGTCGATGGTCAGGTACGGCACGTCCGTCTCGTCCCGGTCCGGAAGGGTCGGCGCTGACGCCGCGCGCTCGGCCTCGGCGAGCACCGCGGGCGGGAAGGACTCGGGCACGCCGTTCTCCGCCCGGATGGCGGCGAAGCGCTGCTGGAGCGCTGCGGTCGCCGGGACCTGGGTGTCCGTGGGGTGCTCGGGGGCCTGGACCGTGATCCTGCGCAGGGGCATGGGCCCAACGTAGCCACCGGGCGCGCTCCCCACCGGTCGGTGGACCGGTCGAGCGGCGTCGTGCAGCCGCACCTAGGCTGTCGCGAGTGCTGATCCTGCTCCCCCCGTCGGAGTCCAAGACCGGCCGCACCCGCGGCAACGCGGTGGACCACGAACGGCTCTCCTTCCCCGGTCTCACCGACACCCGCAAGGCCGTCGCCGAGGCCCTCGCCGACGTCAGCGGCCGCCCCGACGCCGCCGCGGCCCTGGGCGTGAGCCCGAACCTCACCGAGGACATCGCCCGCAACCTCGTCCTGCACACCGCGCCGGCGCTGCCCGCCTCGCGGGTCTACAGCGGCGTGCTCTACGACGCGCTCGCGTACGCCACCCTCGACCCCGCCGCCCGCCGACGCGCCAACCGCCGGCTGGTCGTCGTGTCCGCGCTCTACGGTGCGGTCCGCCCGACGGACTCCGTTGCGCCGTACCGGCTCTCGATGGCCGTCAACCTCCCCGGGCTCGGCCCGCTCGCCTCCGTCTGGAAGCCCGTGCTCGCTGGTCCCCTCACCGAGGCAGCCGGCCGCGGGCTCGTCGTCGACTGCCGCTCGAGCACGTATGCCGCCGCGTGGACGCCCACGGGCGCGCTCGCCGAGCGCTGGGTGCAGGTCAAGGTCCCGGGGGCGACCCACATGGCCAAGCACACCCGCGGACTCGTCGCCCGCGCGCTGTGCGAGGCGGGGGCGGACCCCAGGCGGGTGACGGCCCTGCCCGACGTGCTGGCCGACCGGTTCGACGTGCGGCTGCACGAGCCTTCCGGCTCCGGCCGCCCGTGGGTGCTCGAGGCGACGGCCCCGTGAGCACCGACCTCGCCGACCTCGCCGCCCGAATCGGCCCGGTCCTCGTCTTCTTCGTCGCCATCACGGTCGTGGCCGAGATCGCCGACACCGCAGGCGTGTTCGACGTCGCAGGCCACTGGACCGCGCGCGCGGGCCGGCACCGGACGCTCGTGCTCTGGCTGCTGTTCGTGGTCCTCGCCGTCGTCTGCACCGTCGTGCTGTCGCTGGACACGACAGCCGTCCTGCTGACCCCCGTGGGGCTCGCCGTGGCCGCCCAGCTGGGGGTGTCACCGGTGCCGTTCGCCCTCACCACGCTGTGGCTCGCCAACACCGCGTCGATGCTGCTGCCGGTCTCGAACCTGACGAACCTGCTGGCGCTGCACCGGTTCGAGGAGCTCGGGAAGAGCCACGGCGACTACGTCCGCCTCGCTGCCGCCCCCGCAGCCGCCGCCGTCGTGGGGACGGTCGTCGTGCTGTGGCTGCTGCACCGCCGCGACCTGTCCGGCCGGTACGACCTGGAGGCGCCTGCCGAGCCGCACGACACGGTCCTGCTGCGCATCTCGGCCGCGGTCTGCCTGGCCATCGGGCCGCTCTTCGCCGTGGGGCTCTCACCCGCGTGGGTGTCGAGCGGGGCCGCGCTGGTGCTGCTGGTCGCCGTGGCCTTCCGCTCCCCGGCGACGCTGCGCCACCTCAGCGTCCCGTGGCAGATGGCCGTCGGGGTGGCGGTGCTGTTCGTCGTGGTCGACGTGGCCCTCGGCCACGGCCTGCGCTCGGTGCTGCGGGACGTCGCGGGCAGCGGTACCGGCGACGGAGCCCTGCTGCGGGTCGGCGCCGTCGGTGCGGCCGGGGCCAACGTGGTCAACAACCTGCCGGCCTACGCGGCGCTCGAGGCGGTCACGGCCGACCACCCGACCCGGCTGATGGCGCTGCTCGTCGGCGTCAACGTCGGGCCGCTCGTCACGCCCTGGGCCTCGCTGGCGACGCTGCTGTGGGCCCAGCGGTGCCGGGCGCGCGGGGTCCGGATCAACGCGGGCAGGCTCGCCGTCCAGGGCCTGGCGTGCGCCGTCCTGTCCGGCGGCCTCGCCCTCGGGGCCCTCGTCCTCGTCCGCTGACGAGGACGCAGGCGCGTCAGCCGAGGGCGTCCAGCGCGGCCGTGAGGTCCTCGACGAGGTCCTGCGGGTCCTCCAGGCCGACCGAGATGCGTACCGTGCCGTCCGTGATGCCCACCGCGGCCCGCGCCTCGGGCGCCAGCCGCCGGTGGGTGGTCGTGGCCGGGTGCGTGACCATCGACTTGGCGTCGCCGAGGTTGTTGCTGATGTCGACGATGCGCAGGGCGTTCATCAGGGCGAACGCCTCGTCCTTGCCGCCGTCGAGCTGGAACGTCACGACCGTGCCGCCACCGAGCATCTGCCGCCGGGCGAGCTCGTGCTGGGGGTGTGACTCCAGCCACGGGTAGAGCACCCCGGTCACCCGCCGGTGGGCCTCCAGGGCCCGGGCCACGGTGAGCGCGTTCGAGGCCTGCTTCTCGACGCGCAGCCTGAGCGTCTCCAGGCCCTTGAGCAGCACCCAGGCGTTGAACGGCGACATCGCCGGGCCCGTGTGGCGCATGAGGTTCTTCACCGGTCCGTCGACGAACTCGGTGCTGCCGAGGACCGCCCCGCCGAGCGTGCGGCCCTGCCCGTCGATGTGCTTGGTCGCCGAGTACACGACGACGTCGGCGCCGTGCTCGAGCGGCTTGGAGAAGACCGGCGTGCCGAAGACGTTGTCGACGACGACCTGCGCCCCGGCCGCGTGGGCCAGGTCGGACACCGCTCGCATGTCGACGAGCTCCTGCATCGGGTTGCTCGGCGTCTCGAAGAACACCGCCTGCGTGGGCACCGACAGCGCCTCGCGCCACTGCTCGAGGTCGGGGCCGTCGACGAACACCGTCTCGACGCCCCAGCGCGGCAGGATCTCGTCCAGGATGACGAAGCACGACCCGAACAGGCCGCGCGAGGCGACGACGCGGTCGCCCTTGCCGAGCAGCGCGGCCAGCGCGACGAAGACCGCGGACATGCCGGACGCCGTCGCGAAGCACGCCGGTGCACCCTCGAGCTGGGCCAGCCGCTGTTCGAACATCGCGACCGTCGGGTTGCCGTAGCGGCTGTAGATGAAGTGCTCGACCTCGTCCTTGAACGCCGCCTCGGCCTGCTCGGCGCTCTGGTACACGAAGCCCGAGGTGAGGAACAGCGCCTCCGCGGTCTCGTCGAAGTTGCTGCGGGCCAGCCCTCCTCGCACCGCGATGGTGTCGGGCCGGAACCCGTTTCCGTCCACGGGCTGCCCGCTCATGCCTGCCGCCAGGGCAGCTCGGAGTTCTTCCACCCCGACACGGCGCGGTGCCCGTGCTCGTCCGGCGGTCCCTCGAAGCCTTCGAGGATGTTGTACGCCGGACCCAGCCCGGCCTCGGTCGCCGCCTTCGCCGCCGCGACCGAGCGGACCCCGGAACGGCACAGGAAGTACAGCGGCGCACCGTCCGGGAGGCCTGCGTCCTGCAGCTGGTCGACGAAGTCACCGTTCACCGCGCCGTCGGGGAACCGCTGCCACTCCACGCACACGACCCGCTTGCCGATCGGGCTCAGGTCGGGCAGCCCGACGTAGCTCCACTCGGCGGTGGTGCGGACGTCGACGAGGACGGCGTCCTCGTCCGCCGCCAGTGCGGCATACGCGTCCCGGGGGGTGACGTCTCCGGCGTAGCTCATGCTCCCAGCCTAGGAGAACCCGCCACATGCCGAGACGCGCGGGTCACGTGCTGGACGCCGACCGGGTGGGCGTCCAGGGGCGCGGGGACGTGCTACGTCCGGTTGGTGAAGGCCACCGAGACCGTGCCGTCCGGCCACACCTCGAGCGCGGTGAGCGATCCCGGCGCCGCCGCCAGCCGCCACACCTTGTCGTGCGGGATGCCGAGCACCTCCGCGAGCACCACCATGATCGGCTTGCGGTGGCACACCACGACGGTGGTGCCGCCCGCGTCGACGACGCGCCGGAACGCGGCCAGGACCCGGACCTCGAGCTGCTCGTGGGACTCCCCGCCAGGGCGTGCGTATGCCGGGTCGACGCGGAGCGCGGCCAGGTCGTCCGCCGCGTCGCGGGCCAGGTCGTGCACGCTGGCGCCGTCCCAGTCGCCGAAGTCCTGCTCGTCCCAGTCGTCGTCCACCTCGGGGGCGACGCCCAGCGCCTCGGCGACCGCGGCTCCGGTCTGGACCGCGCGCGCCAGCGAGGACGTCACGACGCGGGCGGGGGCGCCGGCCAGGAGGTGTGCGACGGCGCGAGCGGCGCGCGCCGCCTGGCTGCGGCCGGTCTCGTTGAGCGAGGGGTCGCTGCCGCCGCGTCCGTCCAGGCGAGCCTGGGCCGTGAAGTCGGTGAACCCGTGGCGCACGAGCACCACCCGCGTCACGTCGCCGCCGTGGGGCGGTGCGGTTGCCGGCTCCGGGTCGACGACCTCCTCGACCAGCTCCTCGACGACCTGGTGGGAGTCGGGGCTGTCCCCCGCGTGCAGCATGCGGTCGATGGTCCGGCCGTCCATGCCGTCGTTCGAGAGGGCGTCCGCGGCCTTGTTCCGCTCGCGCGGCATCCAGGAGAACGAGACGGACCCACCGCCGCGGCTGAGCTCGGCACAGAGGTCGCGGGCCTGCAGGGCCAGGCGGCGCATGTCCTCGTGCTTGATCTTCCAACGCCCGGCCATCTGCTCGATGACCAGCTTGGAGTCCATCCGGACCTCGACGTCGGCGCCCCGGTCGATGCGCAGCGCCGCCCCGAGCCCGGCGATCAGGCCGGAGTACTCGGCGACGTTGTTCGACGCCTTGCCGAGCGGTGCCGCGCCCTCCCAGAGGACGGCACCGGTCGAGGCGTCACGGACGAGGGCGCCCCAGCCCGCGACCCCGGGGTTGCCCCGGGAGCCGCCGTCGGCCTCGACGACGAGCGCGCGACCCACGGCGCTCAGATGCCGGACTCGGCGGTGCGCACGAGGATGCGCCGGCACTCCTCGCACCGCAGCACCTCGTCGGCAGGGGCCGCCTTGATGCGGTTCATGTCGACGTTGTTGAGCTCGAGCTGGCAGCCACCGCAGCGACGCTGGCGCAGCGGCGCCGCCGCCAGGCCGCCGCTCTGGGCGCGGATCTTGTCGTAGAGGGCGACCAGGTCGGCGCCCACTCCGGCGACGACGTCGGCGCGCGGCGCGGCCACCTCGCGCTCCTGCCGCTCGAGGTCGGCCAGGGCCTCGTCCCGGGCCGCCACGGCCTGCTCGAGCTCGCCGGCCAGGACCGCCTGCTGCTGCTCGAGCTGGGTGACGGCGGACTGGGCGTCCTCGGCCCGCTCCATCACCTCGAGCTCGACGTCCTCGAGCTCGGACTGGCGGCGGGCGAGCGACTGGAGCTCGTGCTGGAGCGCGGTGAGGTCCTTGGCCGAGCCGGTCCCCGAGTCCAGGCGCGCCTGGTCGCGGGCCGCACGGTCGCGGACGAGCTGGACGTCGGCCTCGGCCTTGGCCACCTCGCGCTGGATGTCACCGAGCTCGGTGCGCGCGCGGACGAGGAGCGAGTCGAGCGCCTCCGCCTTCTCCTCCAGGGCCCGCACCTGGGCCAGCTGCGGGAGCGTCTTGCGGGAGTGGGCGATCTGGTCGAGCCGGGTGTCGATCGCCTGCAGGTCGAGCAGTCGCCACTGGCGGGACGGGTCGGCGTTCAGGACGTGCCTCCGAGATCTGGTGGTGCGCCGGGCGCAGGGGTGGCTCCGACGACGAAGTCCCACGGGTCGGTGCGCAGGGTGGAGATGTGGGTGTCCACTGTAGATGGCGGCCACCCGGCGTCGGCAAGCGCGGCGACGAGGCGCTCCGCCGCCCCCGCCAGCCACAGCGACTCGGTCGCCCAGTGGCCGGCGTCGAGGAGGTACGGAGTGCCCCCGCGTGCCTCCTCGCGGGCCTCCAGGGCGGGGTGGTGGCGCAGGTCGGCGGTGACGTAGACGTCGGCGCCGCTGGCCCGGACCGCGTCGAACAGGTCGTCACCCGCACCGCCCATCACGGCCACGCGACGCACCGAGGCGTCGGCCGGCCCGGCGACCCGGATCCCCCCGGCCGCGTGGGGCAGCGCGGCGTGGAGGCGCTCGGCGAGCTCGGCGAGGCGCAGCGGTTCGGGAAGCGTGCCCACCCGCCCGAGCCCCTGCCCCTCGACCACCGTCAGCGGCCCGAGGTCCCTGAGGCCGCAGGCCTGCGCCAGCGCGTCGTTCACGCCGGGGTCGGCCACATCGGCGTTGGTGTGGGCCACCCAGAGAGCGATGTCGTGCACGACCAGCGCGGTGACGCTCGCGCCCTTGGCGCTGGTCGTGGCGACGCTGTGGACCCCGCGCAGCAGCAGCGGGTGGTGCGTCACGAGGAGGTCGGCGCCCAGCGCGCGGGCCTCCTCGATGACCGCCATGGTGGGGTCGACGGCGAAGTGGACCCGGGCGACCGGCTGGGCCGGGTCGCCGGCCACGAGCCCGACGCGGTCCCACGACTGGGCGGTCCCGGGCGGGTAGAGGGCCTCGAGGACGCCGACGACGTCGGCGAGGGTGAGCTGCACGTGGGCCCGGCCGGGGTCGAACCGACGACATCCACGGTGTAAACGTGGCGCTCTGCCAGCTGAGCTACAGGCCCCCGACCCGTTGCGGGTCAGCGGTGAGGCTAGCAGCGACCGCGACTAACGGAGGTCCGCCAGGGCGGCGTGGTAGCCGGAGAAGTCGCGGGCCTCGCCGATCTCGTTGACCAGCGACCAGCGGATGACGCCCTCGCGGTCGACGAGGAACGTGCCGCGCACCGCGGCGCCCGCCTTCTCGTTGAGGACACCGAACGACTCGGCCACGGCGCCGTGCGGCCAGTAGTCCGACAGCAGGGGGAAGAAGTAGCCCTCCTTGTCGGCCCAGGCGCGCTGGCTGAACATGTGGTCGCACGAGATCGCGAGCACCTGGACGTCGTCGCCGACGAACGCGCCGAGGTTGTCGCGGATCTCGCACAGCTCGCCGGTGCAGATACCGGAGAAGGCGAACGGGTAGAACACGATGACGACGTTCTTCTGCCCGCGGAACTCCGAGAGCGTGACGTCCTGGCCGTTCTGGTCCTTGAGCGTGAAATCCGGGGCGCTGTCGCCCACGGCGAGGGGTGCGGTCATGGCAGGAAGTCTGCCAGCGGACTCAGCGTCGCACCGATTTGGGGGCGACCAGCCGGGTGGCGGTCCAGTCCTCGCAGGCGTTGATCGCGCCGGAGGTGTGCAGGCCGGCCGTCGTCGCGGCCTCCTCGAGGTCGCTCGCGTCGACGTGACCGGGCCGCCCGGCCTTGGGAGTCAGGACGATGATCGACCCGCCCTCGGCGAGGTTGGTGAGGCCGTCGACGACCGCGTCGACGAGGTCGCCGTCGTCCCGGCGCCACCAGATGAGCACGGCGTCGGCGACGTCGCCGTAGTCCTCGTCCTCGAGCTCGGTGCCCGTGAGGTCCTCGATGGCGAACCGGAAGTCGTCGTCGACGTCGGAGTCGTAGCCGAACTCCTGCACGACCTGCCCCGCAGTGAGGCCGAGTCGGCCCACCGACGGCTGTTGCGCCGGACGAGCTGGCGTGCTCACACCCTTCTCCACTTCCCTCTGCGGACCGGTTGCGGGACAGTCCACCGCGCCGGGACCCGATATGCAACCGAGTCAGCCGAAGATGCCGCCGATTCCCAGCCGTCGGACTGCCCCGGACGGGCGGTCCAACCCACCGACAACCGCCCCGGCGGCGTCGTGGCTGGTCACGGGACCGCCCGCACCGCGAGCCGCCGTGCCGCGCCCGAGCGGGCGGACTGCTCGTCGAGCAGCCGGTGGGCCTCTTCGACGTCGAGGTGCTCGACGACGGGGCGGACCGGTCCCGGGGTCGAGACCAGGGACACCGTGGCCACCCCCTGGTGACGTTGCAGGGGGCCCTGGGTGACCCGCATCGACTGGATCCGTGCGTGCGGGACCACCTGTGCGGTGCGGTGCAGCCGACCGCGGCGCAGCACCAGGCAGTCCGGCAGGGCGGCATACCCCAGGCGGCGCCAGCCGAGCGGGTCGAGCCTCGCCGCGCGGCGGCTCGCCGTGACGAAGCCCGTCGTGGCGCCGATGCCCTCCAGCGCGCCCACCGCGACGTCTCCCGGTATGCCGGGCCGCAGCAGCTCGAGGACGCCGAGGGCCTCGGCCCGGGTGCCGACGGGGAGCACGACCGTCTCGGTGTCCTCCTCGCGGCTGCCGCCCACGCCCGCGACGTTGACCCGGATGCGCCACCACCCCAGGGGTCGCCACGGCAGCGGCTGGTGCAGCTCGACCGCCTGGACGCGGTGGAGCGGCACCGTCGTCGTCCGGAGGTCGGTGAGGCCGTGCCGGACGCGGAGCCGGTCGCCCTGCTGGTGCAGCTCGAAGTTCGCCTCGCGGGTGAGCCGCTTGAGCAACGAGCCGCCGATGCCGAGCGTCGTCGGGCCGAGCCACGCGACCATCCCGCCGGCACCGAGGGCGAGCGAGGTGAGCAGGGCGGGCACCGCGAGCAGGAAGGTCAGCGCGGGCCCGGTGTAGAGGAGCGACTGCACGATGCGGGCGTTGGGCACGGTCAGGACGCGGGTGGCCTCGGTGACCGGGGAGGCCTGGAGCCCCTCACCACCTGCTGCCGCGGGCTGCTCACCCACCCCGATGTCCACGACGGTCGTGGTGGCCACCTCGTCGCTGTGCCGGGCCAGCTCGACGAGCCGCTCGCGCACCGCCCGCGCCGTCGGGTCCCCCAGGAACGCGAGCTTGAGGTTGGCGTCGCGGCCACCGGCCGACTGGACGACGACCTCGGACAGGCCGACGAGGCGGGCGAGGAGGGGCCGCCCCACGTCGACCGCCTGGATCCGGTCGAACCGGACCTGCCGGTGCTGGCGGAACAGCACGCCCGTCCGCAGCTCGATCAGCGTGCCGCCCACCCGGTAGCGCGAGAACCGCCACGACACCCAGGCCCCCAGCACGATGAGCACGAGGACGACGAGCACCGCGACCGCCGCCCAGCCCAGGTGGCCCCCGGTCGGGTCCTCGCGGTCGGCGCCGAACAGCGTGTCGAGCTGCTGGGACAGGACGTACGCGACCACGGCGACGGACGCGATCCCGCCGCGCAGCAGGGGAGACAGCGGGTGCAGGTGCTGCCAGCCGGCATCCTCGTCGGCCCCGGCACGGGCCACGTCCGGGACCGTCGCAGGCACCCCGACCGGAAGCGGGCCGTCCTCGGCGGGACCGGGCTGCGTCACAGGCCCGCCCGCTGCGACTCGCCCCGCGCCGCCAGCCGCTCGCGCAGTCCCTCCGCCAGCTCGGTGGGCAGGCCGGGGATCGACCCGCCGCTCGCCGGGGAGGCCGTGTGCAGCTCGATGGTCGCCAGGCCGAGGCGTCGCTGCAGCGGTCCCGACTGCAGGTCGACGAACTGCAGCCGGCCGTAGGGCACGCTGACCAGGCTGCGGAAGAGCCGCCCCCTGCGGATGACGAGCTCCTCCGGTCCCTCCGCCCAGCTGATCGCCGGGACCTGCCGGCGCACCACCCACAGCCCGCAGGCCAGGGCACAAAGCACCGCCGCCACCGCGAGCCAGGCCCACGGCGTGACGAGGGCGGCCAGGACCACGGCGCCCGCCAGCGGCAGGGCCGCGACCGCGAGCAGCAGCACCGCCCGCGCCACCACGAGCCGCGGCGAGACCGGCTGCCACGGCACGGCGCCGTCCTCGCGCAGCCTCACTGCGAGGGGTTCCGGGGCGGGGGCGGCCGGCTCGTCGCTCACGGTCCCAACCTATCCGCGGCGGGTCGCGTCCCGAGCCCCTCCCGGCCACCCGGCATACAGTCGTCGCATGGGACGGGTGACGCAGCGGGCGCCGAGCACGCGCGTGGAGGTCCTCGAGGACGGTGGAGTGCGCACCACGTCGCGCCCCGACAGCCTCGCCGTCGAGGAGCCGCTGGAGATCCGCGTGGCCGGGCGCCCGGTCACGGTCACGATGCGCACCCCGGGCGACGACTTCGACCTGACGCTCGGCAACCTGCTGACCGAGGGCGTCGTGACCAAGGCCGTGGAGGTGGCGCAGCTCATGCACTGCCTCGACGAGGACGAGTCCGGCTCCCCCACCTACAACGTCGTCGACGTGACCCTCGCCGCCGGAGTCGTCCCGGACCTCGACCGCACCGCCCGCTCCGGCTACCAGTCCAGCGCGTGCGGGGTGTGCGGCAAGACCAGTGTCGACGCCATCACCGCGACGAGCCCGTATGCCGTGGCCGACGACCCGGTGCGCCTGTCGCCGGCCGTGGTGGCCGGCCTGCCCGACCGGCTGCGCGAGCGGCAGAAGGTCTTCGACCGCACGGGCGGCCTGCACGCCGCGGGGATCTTCACGACCGGGGGCGAGCCCCTGGTCGTCCGCGAGGACGTCGGGCGGCACAACGCCGTCGACAAGGTCGTGGGCTGGGCGGGTCGCGAGGGCCTGCTGCCGCTGGCCGGGCACGTCCTCGTGGTCAGCGGGCGGGCGAGCTTCGAGCTCGTGCAGAAGGCCGTCATGGCCGGCATCCCCGCGCTCGTGGCGGTGTCGGCACCGTCGTCGCTGGCGGTGCAGCTCGCCACCGAGTCGGGCCTCACGCTCGTCGGCTTCACCCGCCCGCCGCGCATGACCGTCTACGCCGGCGGGTACCGCTTGGGCCTCTGACCGGGGAGGACGCCGGCCGCCAGCCGCTCCGCATACCGGTCAGTAGGCACGGCCGGTTGTGACGTGCGCCTCGTCGGGGTGGAAGATGGACGCAGGGCCGCAGGCACCCCCGCGGCCGCAGCGCGAGAAAGGACTCACGACCGTGGCCGCACGCGAGGAAGCCGGACCCATCCTCAACGGCATCCCCAGCCAGCTCCCGGACATCGACCCCGAGGAGACCCGGGAGTGGCTCGACTCGCTCGACGGCGTCATCGACGCCGGTGGGCGCAACCGGGCCCGGTACGTGATGCTCAAGCTGCTCGAGCGCGCCCGCGAGCAGCAGGTCGGCGTGCCGTCGCTGACCGCCACCGACTACATCAACACGATCTCCCCGGAGCAGGAGCCCTGGTTCCCCGGTGACGAGGAGGTCGAGCGCCGCTACCGCGCGTACCTGCGCTGGAACGCCGCGGTCATGGTGCACCGCGCCCAGCGCCCCGACATCTCCGTCGGCGGCCACATCTCCACGTACGCCTCCGCGGCGACCCTCTACGAGGTGGGCTTCAACCACTTCTGGCGCGGGGCGGACCACCCCGGCGGCGGCGACCAGGTGTTCTTCCAGGGCCACGCCTCCCCCGGCATGTACGCCCGCGCCTACCTCGAGGGCCGCCTGTCCGAGGACCAGCTCGACGGCTTCCGCCAGGAGAAGAGCCACATCGTGGCCGGGCAGCCGCTCGCCCTGCCGTCGTACCCGCACCCGCGCCTCATGCCGGACTTCTGGCAGTTCCCGACCGTGTCGATGGGCATCGGCCCGATGAACGCGATCTACCAGGCGCAGTTCAACAAGTACCTGCACAACCGCGGCCTCAAGGACACCAGCCAGCAGCACGTCTGGGCGTTCCTCGGCGACGGGGAGATGGACGAGCCCGAGTCGCGCGGCCTGCTGCAGCTCGCCGCGCAGGAGGAGCTCGACAACCTCACGTTCGTCATCAACTGCAACCTGCAGCGGCTCGACGGACCGGTGCGCGGCAACGGCAAGATCATCCAGGAGCTCGAGGCGTTCTTCCGCGGCGCCGGCTGGAACGTCATCAAGGTCGTCTGGGGCCGTGGCTGGGACCCGCTGCTCGCCGCGGACCGCGACGGCGCCCTCGTCCACCTGATGAACACCACGAGCGACGGCGACTACCAGACCTTCCGCGCCAACGACGGCAAGTACGTCCGCGAGCACTTCTTCGGCCGCGACCCGCGCACCCGCGACATGGTCAAGGACTGGTCCGACGAGGACGTGTGGTGGAAGCTCAAGCGTGGCGGCCACGACTACCGCAAGGTCTACGCGGCGTACCAGGCGGCGATGAACCACAACGGCCAGCCGACGGTCATCCTCGCCAAGACCATCAAGGGCTACGGCCTCGGCTCGCACTTCGCCGGCCGCAACGCCACGCACCAGATGAAGAAGCTGACCCTCGACGACCTCAAGGGCCTGCGCGACAGCCTCAAGCTGCCGATCTCCGACGAGGTGCTCGAGAAGGACCCGTACCTGCCCCCGTACTTCCACCCGGGGCAGGACGACCCGACCATCAAGTACCTGCGCGAGCGCCGCGAGAAGCTCGGCGGCCCGCTGCCCGCCCGCCGGGTCGAGCACGAGCCGCTCAAGCTGCCCGACCACTCGTCCTACGCGGTGGTGAAGAAGGGCACCGGCAAGCAGCAGGTCGCCACGACCATGGCGTTCGTCCGGCTGCTCAAGGAGCTCATGCGCGACAAGGAGTTCGGCAAGCACGTGGTGCCGATCATCCCCGACGAGGCGCGCACGTTCGGCATGGACGCGTTCTTCCCGACGATCAAGATCTACAACCCGCACGGGCAGAACTACACCTCGGTCGACGCCGAGCTCATGCTCTCCTACAAGGAGTCGGCGCAGGGCCAGATCCTGCACCTCGGCATCAACGAGGCCGGCTCGGTCGCGGCGTTCACGGCGGCGGGCACGTCCTACGCCACCCACGGCATCCCCATGGTGCCGATCTACGTCTTCTACTCGATGTTCGGCTTCCAGCGGACCGCGGACTCGATCTGGGCGGCCGCCGACCAGATGACCCGCGGCTTCCTCATCGGCGCCACTGCCGGCCGCACCACCCTGACGGGTGAGGGCCTGCAGCACGCCGACGGCCACAGCCCCCTCCTCGCCGCGACCAACCCGGCCGTCGTGTCCTACGACCCGGCGTTCGCGTTCGAGATCGGGCACATCATGGAGGACGGGCTGCGCCGCATGTACGGCGACGACCCGGAGAACGTCATCTACTACCTGACGGTCTACAACGAGCCGATGAGCCAGCCCTCCGAGCCGGAGAACGTCGACCGCGAGGGCATCCTGCGCGGCATGTACCTCTTCGCGCCGGGCATCGCGGACGGCCTGCCGGACGACGCCCCGCGGGTGCAGCTGCTCGCCTCCGGCGTCGGCGTGCCGTGGGCGCTCGAGGCGCAGGAGCTGCTGCGCAACGACTGGGGTGTCGTGGCCGACGTGTGGTCGGTGACCTCGTGGAGCGAGCTGCGCCGCGACGCCATGGCGTGCGACGAGCAGCGGTTCCTGCACCCCGACGGCGAGAACCGCACGCCGTACGTCACCGAGAAGCTGCGGGACCGGCCGGGTCCGGTCGTGGCCGTCAGCGACTACATGCGCCAGGTGCAGGACCAGATCGCCCAGTGGGTGCCGGGCGACTACGCCTCGCTGGGCGCCGACGGGTTCGGCTTCTCCGACACCCGCCCGGCCGCGCGCCGCTTCTTCCACATCGACGGCCCGTCGGTCGCGGTGCGGGCGCTGCAGATGCTCGTCCAGCGCGGCGAGGTCGACGCCAGCATGGCGCGCGAGGCGGCCCAGCGGTACCGCCTGCTGGACGTCACCGCCGGCACCTCCGGCACCGCGGGTGGCGACGCCTGACGCGTCCAACCCCGAAGCGCACCACCGGTATGCCGCCCGCTCACCTCGAGCGGGCGGCATACGGCTGCCGGGTGCGGGTCGCGCACCCGGCCGCGAGGATGGGGGGCATGACTTCCTCCCCCAGCGCCTCGCTCCCCCGCCGCGTCGTCGTCACCGGGGCGACCGGCAAGCTCGGCCGTGCCGTCGTCGCCCACCTGCGAGACCTCGGACTCGACGTGCTGGCCGTCGACCGCGTCGGTGGCCGGGACCCGCGGCAGGTCGAGGGCGAGTTCATGCTGGTCGACCTCACCGACTACGGGCAGGTGGTCGAGGCGCTGTCCGGCAGCGTGGACGAGCACGACGGGCCTGCCGACGCCGTCGTGCACCTCGCGGCGGTCCCGCAGCCGGGCCTGCACTCCAACGCGGTGACCTACGCCAACAACTCCGCCGCCACCTACAACGTCTTCGCGGCGGCGCGCGCCCTGGGCATCCGCAAGGTCGTCTGGGCCTCGAGCGAGACCGTGCTCGGGCTGCCGTTCGACACCCCGCCGCCGTACGCCCCGGTCGACGAGGAGTACGCGCCCCGGCCCGAGTCCACGTACTCGCTGAACAAGGCGCTCGAGGAGGAGATGGCGAGGCACTTCTGCCGCTGGGACCCCGAGCTCGCGGCGGTCGGCCTGCGCTTCTCCAACGTCATGGAGGTCGAGGACTACGCGCAGTTCCCCTCGTTCGACGCCGACCCGCAGGCACGGCGCTGGAACCTGTGGGGCTACATCGACGCCCGCGACGGTGCCCAGGCGGTCGAGCGCGGCCTGGCGCACGACGTGCCGGGCGCGGACGTGTTCGTGATCGCCAACGCGGACACCGTGATGAGCCGGTCCAGCGCCTCGCTCATGGCCGAGGTGTACCCCGACGTGGAGGTGCGCCGTGAGCTCGGCGAGCACGAGACGCTGCTGTGCATCGACAAGGCGCGGCGCGTCCTCGGGTACGAGCCGCAGCACTCCTGGCGCGACCACGCCTGATCCGGCGGCGTCGCTCCGACGAGCGGCCGTTGTGGGCGGCATACAAATAGACTCCCGGGTATGCCGCCTGCGGACCTGGGCTTCTCGTCGGACACGGTGCAGCGCGTCGAGCGCTCGGCCGGGGAGCTGTCGAGCGCGGCCACCCGCCGGATGGAGGCGGCCCACGACTGGTACCGCGCCCTGTCGGCGGAGGACCGGTCCTGGGTCGGGCTGGTCGCCCAGGCCGGCATCGCGGCGTTCATCGCCTGGCTGCGCGACGGTGGCGACCAGGCGCCGGTCACCGCGGACGTGTTCGGCACCGCCCCGCGCGAGCTCACCCGGTCCATCACCCTGCGGCACACCCTCGACCTGGTCCGCTCGGTGGTCGACGTGGTCGAGCAGGACGCCACCGCGCTCGCCGAACCCGGGCAGGAGCAGGCCCTGCGCGAGGCGGTCCTGCGCTACTCGCGTGAGATCGCGTTCGCCGCGGCGGAGGTCTACGCGCACGCCGCGGAGGCCCGCGGCGCCTGGGACGCCCGGCTGGAGGGCCTGGTCGTCGACGCCGTGCTCCGCGGCGAGGCCGACGACTCGATGCAGTCGCGGGCCGCGGCGCTCGGCTGGGGGTCGACCACGCGGGTGGCGGTCGTCGCGGGCAGCACGCCGCACGGCAGCCCTGCCGGGGTCGTGGACGGCCTGCGCCGGGCGGCGGAACGCGTCGGTGTCGACACCCTCGCCGCGGTCCAGGGCCGGCGGCTGGTGTGCATCTTCGGCAACGTGGACGACCCGCTCGCAGCGGCCCGCGAGGTGGGCGACCACTTCGGCGACGGGCCGCTCGTCGTGGGCCCGACCGTCCCGCACCTGTTCGCCGCCGGCCGCTCGGCACGGGCAGCCCTCGCCGGGCAGAGCTGCGCCCAGGCGTGGCCCGAGGCACCCCGCCCCGTGGCCGCGGACGACCTGCTCGCCGAGCGCGTCCTCGTCGGCGACGCCCCGGCCCGGGCGATGCTGCTCGACCGCATCTGGCACCCCCTGACGACCCACTCCGGCGGGGTGCTGCTGGAGACCGCGTCGGTCTACCTCGAGTCCGGCGGAGGCCTCGAGGGCACGGCGCGGCTGCTCTTCGTGCACCCGAACACCGTGCGCTACCGGCTCGGGCGCATCGCGGACCTCACCGGGTACCAGCTGACCGAACCCCACGACGCCCACACGGTGCGGATCGCCCTCGCCCTGGGGCGCCTCAGCCGGCCCGCTGGGGTTGTGAGACGGGCCACACGCGGGTGACGTCTGGTGCGTGATTTGGAGGAATCCTCCAAACGATGCCCGCCAAGTTCGTCGCGAACGGTCACGACCCGGACCCCACCCACTCGGAAGGCTGGGGCCGTGCTCGCGATCCTCTGCCCCGGACAGGGCTCCCAGACCCCCGGCTTCCTCACCCCGTGGCTCGAGCTGCCGGAGTTCCGCTCCCGGCTCGAGTCGCTGTCGGACGTGGCCGGCATCGACCTCGTCGCGCACGGCACGACCTCGGACGCCGAGACCATCAAGGACACCGCCGTCGCCCAGCCGCTGATCGTGGCCGCCGGGCTGGCCACCGCAAGCGTGCTGCTCCCCCAGGGGCCGGCCGCAGCCGGGGTCTCGGCCGTGGCCGGTCACTCGGTCGGTGAGATCACCGCCGCCGCCCTCGCCGGCGTGCTGGGCGACCACGACGCCATGGTGTTCGTGCGCGAGCGCGGCGCCGGCATGGCCGCGGCGTCCGCGGTCACCCCCACCGGAATGAGCGCTGTCCTGGGTGGCGACCCCGACGAGGTGCTGGCGGTGCTCGAGCGCCACGGCCTCACCCCCGCCAACGCCAACGGCGCCGGCCAGACCGTGGCCGCCGGCACGATCGAGCAGCTGCAGGCCCTGGCGGCCGACCCGCCGACCAAGGCGCGGGTCATCCCGCTGCAGGTCGCCGGCGCGTTCCACACCTCGCACATGGCGCCGGCCGTCGACGCGCTGCGCGAGCTCAGCGCGGACTTCGACGTCAGCGACCCCGGCGTCACGCTGCTGTCCAACGCCGACGGCGCTGCGGTCGGCGACGGGGCGGACGCGCTGGCGCGGCTCGTCGCCCAGGTGAGCAACCCGGTGCGCTGGGACCGCTGCATGCAGACCCTCGTCGACCTCGGCGTCACCGCCGTCCTCGAGCTGGCCCCGGCCGGCACCCTCGTCGGCCTCGCCAAGCGCGGGATGCCCGGCGTCGCCACACTGGGGGTGAAGAGCCCCGACGACCTCGAGGCGGCCCGCACCCTCGTCCGCGAGCACGGCGGCGACCCCGCCGGCGCACCGACCTCCCCCACCGATGCGCAGGAAGCCTGACATGACGACCCCAGCCCCCAAGGCCACCGGAACCATCACCGCACCCGAGGGTGCCCGCTACGCGCGCATCATGGGCGTCGGCGGCTACCGCCCCGAGCGCGTGGTGCCCAACTCCGAGATCGTCGACCTGATCGACTCCTCCGACGAGTGGATCCGCGAGCGCTCGGGCATCATCGAGCGCCGGTTCGCCGCCCCCGAGGAGTCGGTGGTCGACATGTCCGAGGCCGCGACCCGGCAGGCCCTCGAGGCCGCGGGTCTCGAGGCGGCCCAGGTCGACGCGGTCATCGTCGCCACGGTGACCCACCCGTACCAGACCCCGGCCGCCGCCCCGATCCTCGCCGACCGGCTCGGGATCCGTGGCGCCGCCTTCGACATCAGCGCCGCCTGCGCGGGGTACTGCCACGGCATCAGCCTCGCCAGCGACATGGTCCGCGGTGGCTCGGCCCAGCACGTCCTCGTGGTCGGTGTCGAGAAGCTCTCGGACTTCACCGACCCCCGCGACCGCGGCACCGCCTTCATCTTCGGCGACGGCGCCGGTGCCGCGATCGTCGGCCCGTCCGACACCCCGGCCATCGGTCCGACCGTCTGGGGCTCGGACGGCTCACAGTGGCGGACCATCAGCCAGCGCGACTCCTGGGTCGAGCTCAAGCAGAACGACGGCGTGGGCTCCCCCGCGATCGGCATGGCCGGGCAGTCCGTCTTCCGCTGGGCCGTGTGGGGCATGGCCCCCGTCGCCCAGAAGGCGCTCGACGCGGCGGGTGTGCGCGCCGAGGACCTCGACGCGTTCATCCCCCACCAGGCGAACATGCGGATCATCGACGCGATGATCAAGCAGCTCAAGCTGCCGGCCGACATCCCCGTCGCCCGCGACATCGCGCAGACCGCGAACACCTCGGCCGCCTCCATCCCGCTCGCGACCGAGCGGATGCTGCGCGAGGGCGAGGCGCCCCACGGCGGCCTCGCGCTCCAGATCGGCTTCGGCGCCGGCCTGGTGTACGCGGCGCAGGTCGTCGTCCTGCCCTGAGACCCCCGCCGGCCCGCGGGAAACCGGGCCACCGACCGATGCACGACACGCAGCGACACACACATAAGGAGCGCAAGCCAATGGCGCAGAGCGAGCAGGAGATCCTCGAGGGTCTGGCCGAGATCGTGAACGAGGAGACCGGTCTCGACACCGAGTCGGTGCAGCCGGAGAAGTCCTTCACCGACGACCTCGACATCGACTCCCTGTCGATGATGACGATCGTCGTCAACGCCGAGGAGAAGTTCGGCGTCCGCATCCCCGACGACGAGGTGAAGAACCTCAAGACGGTCGGCGACGCCGTCTCGTTCATCGCCAAGCACCAGGGCTGAGCCCGCAGGAGCGGCGGCCCCGCCGTGGCACCCGGCACACTGGTGCCACGACACGGACCCGGCGTGGGCCGCCGCCCCGCACCGCACCCGACGCGAACGAAGGAGCACCCCCAGTCATGACCGCACAGCGACGCGTCGTCGTCACGGGCATCGGAGCCACCACCCCGGTCGGCGGCACGGCCACGGAGACCTGGGACGCCATCCTCGCGGGCCGCTCCGGCGCCCGGACCATGGACTTCGAGTGGGTGCAGAAGCACGAGCTGCCGGTGCACTTCGCCGCCACGATCCACACCCAGCCGCTCGACGTCCTCACCAAGGTCGAGGTGCGGCGCAACGACCCGTCCGCGCAGTACTCGCTCATCGCGGCGCGCGAGGCCTGGGCCGACGCCGGCTCCCCCGAGGTCGAGCCCGAGCGCCTGGCCGCGTGCATCGGCACCGGCATCGGCGGCGTGTGGACCCTCCTCGACGCCTGGGACACCCTGCGCGAGAAGGGCCCGCGCCGCGTCTTCCCGCTGTCGGTCCCGATGCTCATGCCCAACACCTCCTCAGCGGCGGTCTCGCTCGACCTCGGCGCCCGCGCCGGTGCCCACACGCCGGTGTCCGCGTGCGCCTCGGGCCTGGAGGCCATGGGGTATGCCGCGGAGATGATCCGCAGCGGCCGCGCCGACATCGCGGTCGCCGGCGGCACGGAGGCCGCGGTCCACCCGTTGCCCATCGCCGGGTTCGCGGCCATGCAGGCGCTGTCGACCCGCAACGACGAGCCTGAGCGCGCCTCGCGCCCGTACGACACCGGCCGCGACGGGTTCGTCCTCGGCGAAGGTGCCGCCGTCATCGTGCTCGAGGAGTACGAGGCCGCCAAGGCCCGTGGCGCCACCATCTACGCCGAGCTGTCGGGGATCGGCATGTCCTCCGACAGCCACCACATCACGGCCCCCGAGCCGGAGGGCGCCGGCGCGTCCCGGGCGATGCGCGAGGCGGTGCAGTCTGCGGGGCTCACCCCCAAGGACGTCGTCCACATCAACGCCCACGCCACCTCCACGCCGGTCGGCGACGTGGCCGAGTCCAACGCCATCCGCCGTGCCTTCGGCTCCGACGCCGACGGCATGCCGGTGAGCGCCACGAAGTCGATGACCGGCCACCTGCTCGGTGCGGCGGGCGCGCTCGAGGGCGTCCTGACGATCCTGGCGGTCCACCACCGGGTCGCACCCGCCACGATCAACGTCGACGACCTCGACCCGCAGATCGACCTCGACGTCGTCCGCGGCGAGGCGCGCAAGCTGCCGGAGGGCGACATCGCCGCGCTGAACAACAGCTTCGGCTTCGGTGGCCACAACGTCGCCGTGCTCTTCACCAGCGTCTGACCGGACCAGCGCCTGACCGAACCAGCGCCTGACCGAAGAAGCGCCTGACCGAAGAAGCGCGGACCTAACGGGCGCCGGACGGGACCCCGGTCGCCCGAGCCGGGCAGCGGCACCCCGTGTCACTGCCCGGCTCGGTCGCGTCCGGCGCCCGTCAGGGGTGCTTGGTGGTGGTGGGCCGGTGCGTGGGCGTGGTGCGGGTCGGCCGGCTGGTCGGGCTGCCCACGGACGTCGGGCTGCCGACGGAGGTGGGGCTGCCCGCGCTCGTGGGCGAGGGCACCGTGGTGGGCGACCCCGAGGGTGTCGGGGAGGTCGCCGCGGCACGGCTGGTGGACGACGGCGAGGTCGAGGAGGACGCCGCGGACGTGCTCGTCGACGAGGTGGTCACCCCCACCGGCGCCACACCGGCGGGCACCGTGGTCGACGACGTGGTGCTCGACGACGTACCGGTGGCGTGCCGTGCCGAGGACTGGTGCGTGGGTGAGGGGCCGACGCGCGGGACGGCCGCGGTGCGCGGGGACTCGTGGGAGGTCGGCTGCACCAGGAGCACCACCACGGCGGCCAGTGCGCCGGCGCCGGCGACGGTCGCCAGGGAGGTGCGGGCCCTCGGGCCCCACCAGCCGCGCGCCCACTCCGCGGTGCGCCGGCGACGCAGGTCGGCCGGGAGGTCGGCCCGCATCGCGGCGATGCTGTGGGCCGGCGCGGCGAGCCACCCGGCGACGGGGACGACCAGCAGCCCCGTCAGTCCCACCGTCACCCAGCCGGGGCGGGTGGCGACACCGGCGGCGGCGCTGGCGAGTGCCACGACGGCCAGCCCGACCTCGACGAGGTGGGCCCGGACGGCCTGGAACCAGTGCACGTCGCCGCGCACCTTCGGCGTCCGCAGGAAGACGCCCTTGGGCTCCACCAGTCCCCGGACGCACGCCATCGCCACAACCCAGCCCAGGGACAGCCAGATGATGAACGCCCCCGCCGCGTCGCGCCAAGTGGCGTCCCGCCCCACCGCCTTGACCACCGCCACGGCTCGGGCGAGGCCGACGAGGACCAGGGCCGGCACGGCCAGGACGAGCAGGCCGCTGAGGCGGCGGACGACCAGGCCAGCACCCAGCGCCAGGTCGACCAGGCTCAGCACCACCAGGAGGCTGAAGAGCAGGCCGACGAGGTCGCCCAGCCACTGGATGCCCCCGTTGAGGTACCCGACGCGCTGGGCGAGGTCCAGGCGCGTGCCGCGGTGCCAGGGCATCAGGATGCGCCAGTGCCGCTTGAGGATCTGCATGCCGCCGAAGCACCAGCGGAACCGCTGGCGCTTGAGCGCCTCGAAGGTGAGCGGCATGACCCCGCGGCCGAACGTGCGGTCCACGTGGTGGCCCGACCAGCCCCGGGCGAGCAGGCGGAGCGAGAGCTCGGCGTCCTCGGTGACGCACCACTCGTCCCAGCCGCCCACGTCGCGCAGCGCCTCGCGGCGAACCAGCCCCATGGTGCCGCCGAAGATCGCGCTGTTGCGCTCGTCGCGGGAGGGCTGGGAGACCGCGAAGAAGTAGTCGTAGCTGTAGTAGAGGCTGCGCAGGTACTGCGAACCGGTCCAGTCGCGGTAGTCCTGCGGGGTCTGGACGAAGGCCACCGCCGGGTCGGCGAAGGCGCCCACGGTGTCGCGCAGCCAGCCCGGGTCGACCTGGTAGTCGGCGTCGACGACGGCGATGAGCTCGGTCCTGGGGTCGCTGTGCGCCTCGGCGTAGTTGAGCGCGCCCGACTTGAACCCCGGCCAGTCGAGCAGCCGGTGGAACCGCAGCACCTCCGGGTGCGCCCGGCAGAACGCCTCGACCGGGGCGACGAGGGCGTCGTCGTCGGTGTTGTTGTCGACGAGGAGCACCTCGTATGCCGGGTAGTCCAGGTCGAGCAGCGACCGCAGGGTGGCGATCACCATGTCCGGCGGCTCGCGGTGGCTCGGGACGTGGATCGACACGAACGGGTGGTGCTCGTCCGCCCCCACCGGTGCCGGGCCGGCGCCCCGTCCGAGGCGGCGTCGCCACGTCCGGGACCCCAGCGCGTCGTGGATCTCCCACCCGTAGGCGAGGACGAGGACGAACGCTGCCACCTCGAGCGCCCAGAGGGCCCACGCGCCCACGACACTGAGCCCGGAGAGCCCCGACGAGGCCGTCCACAGGGCCATGGCGACGACATACGCCAACCCCGTCGAGGCGGACAGCGCCCAGCTCGCGTGCCCGGGCGCCGACCAGCGGCTCGTGACCGGCACCCACACCACCGTGCTGGCCCACAGGGCCACGACGGACCAGCCGACGTCCGCGGGTGGGAGCACCGGGACGAGCAGGGCGCCAGCCAGGGCCAGCCCTGCCAGCGGGGCCAGGACGCGGGCCATGGACGACGCACCGCGTGCGTGCCGCGCGTCGCCGGGAGCACGGTCGCGCGCGGCGACGAGGAAGGCCGCGGTGGTCAGCACGGTCGCGACCACGGCGACGAGGACGAGGGCGGTCACGGGTTGGCTCCTTGGTTCCGTGGGGCAGCTGTCAAGAGTAGGGCGACCGTCTGCGAGGTCGGGACGCGGTCGCGTCCTCATCCGTTCGGTCAGACCTGCGGACCCGTGCGTCCACGGTGCACGTGGCGGGTCCTAGCCTCCTGCCGGGGCAGCAGGAGGGAACACGATGCGGGAAGTGGTCGGCGCCGACGAGGGCGCACGCGAGGCGATCGTCGTCGTCGACGAGCAGATGGCACGGCGGGCGCTGCGAGCCGCCCGCCGCCACACGTCCTGCGTCGGCCGCAGACGTGGGGGATGCTCGTCGGGGCCGTCGCGCTCCTGTGGCTGCCGACGGTGACGACGGAGCTGACCGGGCCGGCTCTCCGGCCGGAGGTCCTCGCCTTCTCCACCGGCATACTCGTCTGCGCCACCGGACTGTGCCTCGTGGTGGCGCTGGCCATGGTGCGGCTGTCGACCAGCGCTGCCGTCGCACGCGACTTCGCCCCCGGGCAGCTCGTCGGCGTCGTCGTGGGCCCCCACTCCCTGCGGGTACGCGGGCACCACTGCTCGCACGAGGTCAGCTACGACCTGCTCCACACGGTCGAGCAGTTCGACGGCATCGTCGTGGTGGCGATGACCGGGCGGTACTGGCTGCTGCCGGCGGAGGTCTTCGACACGGCGGGCCTGGTCGCGTTGCGCCAGCGCGCCGGGCGGCGGCCGTTTCCGCAGGCACTGCTCGTGGGCTGAGCCGTCCGAGGCCGGGGTCGCGCTCAGTGGCCCTTGGTCCGCACCGGCGGCAGGGTGATCGTGACGATGGGCGCGGTGGTCGTCGTCGACGTGCTCGGCTTCGGCGCGGTGGTCGTCGCCGACGAGGTGTGGGAGGTCACGACCGGGGTCGACGTCGTGACGGGCCGGGGCGTCGTCCTCGGTGCCGCCGCCGCCGACGTGGCGCTGGGCGACGGGGTCCGGGCGGCACCCCGGGACGGGCTGGTCGGCGACGTCCGCGTCGGGACCGGTGTGGAGGACGGCGAGGACGTCGGGGACCCCACCGACCCACCCGCGGGTGCGCTGGGGTCCGCCGAGGTCGACCCGGCCGCGCTCGACTCCGAGAGCATGAACGGGAACGCGGCCAGGGCGGTCAGGCCCGCCACCCAGAGCAGCACGAGGCCGGGCAAGGGCTTGGCCGACGAGCGGTGCCGGGCCCGGTCAGCCCGGTGCCGCTCGACCTCCCGGACGTAGGCCGCGAGGGTCGCCACGGCGCCGGCCGCAAGGAGCCAGAGAACGACGGCGGCGACGGTCGTGCCGGCAGTCAGGTTGGCCCGCAGCACCAGCCACGCACACCAGAGCAGGGCGACGCCGCCGACCGCTGCCACGACGCCGGTGAGCGCATGACGGGGTCTCACACGGTCCTCCTGGGTCAGGGATCAGCGCAGAAGGCTACCGGCCCGACTCCGGAAGGCGGGAAACGTGCAGGTCGCAGGGGGTGTCCGGTGCGACGTCACCCCACCTTGTGCAGCCAGCGGACGGGTGCCCCGTCACCGGCATACCGGAACGGCTCGAGCTCGTCGTCCCAGTCGGTGCCGAGCAGCTCGTCGAGCATCTCGGCCATCGCCTCAGGCGAGCCCTGGGACAGCCGCAGCACCTCGCGCAGGCGGTCCTCGTTGACGACCGCGTCCCCGCTCGCCGACGTCCACGTGTGGTGGATGCCGAGGCTGGGCGTGTGCGACCAGCGCGAGCCGTCGGCGCCCGGGCTGGGCTCCTCGGTGATCTCGTAGCGCAGGTTGTCCCACCCGCGCAGGGTCGAGGCGAGCTTGGCGCCGGTGCCTTGCACACCGCTCCACGGGAACTCCGCGCGGACCAGTGCGGCACCGGCAGGCTGAGGCGTCCAGTCGATGGAGAGCCGGGTCTCCAGGACCGACTCGAGCGCCCAGGTGATGTGCGGGCACAGCGCCTTGGGGGTGGAGTGCACGAACACCACCCCGCGAGTCATGACACGCGGCATCGCGACAGACATCCGGGCCTCCTTCGTGTGTGAGGGACGTCTTCCCCAACGACCTCGTCACGAGAGCTCGGCGTGTGCCGCGGCTGTTCAGTTGTGCGTGCTGAGGCCCCATTGTGCACCACGAGCACCGGCAGCACCAGCATTCCCAGCAATCACGCCCGTGCCGCGTCGGGCGGGGCGGACACCCCCTGGGTGCACCGCCCCGCCGGGACCGGGGTCAGCTGGTGGCGCTGGGCGCGGAGGTCTGCCCCTGCTGCGAGCTGCCCGAACCACCGGGGCGCTGGCCAACCGGCCCGCCCTGCCCCATCACCTGCACGTTCGTCACGGCATACGCCTTGTCGACCTGGACGATGACCTGGGTGCCGTCGGTGCGCACCATGTGCGCCTCGTACACGCCGTCGGAGTCGGTCTCCACGCGCTGGATGGTGGCTGTGGGCTCTTTCTTCCTGGCCGCCGCGGTGACCTTGGCGGCGACGTCGCCGGTGAGCAGCTTCTCGTCGCTGCGCATCGGCTTGCTGGGGTCGGTGTTGCCGTTGCCCCGGGGCGGCTGGCCGCCCGGCATCTCGCCGCTCCCCTGCGGGGCGGTGTATGCCGTGGCGGCGGTGGAGGTCGCGGGCGCGGCGTTGGCCAGGGAGGCTCCGGTGATGGCGATGCCTGCGGCTGCGGCCAGGCCGGCGGCGACGGGGACGATGCGGATCTTCACGAGGGTTTCTCCTTCGGGTGGTGGACCTCCACCGTCGGGGCCGGCACTGTGGCGGTGGGCAGCCGCAGCCGTGAGGCTGCTGTCAGGTGGACGCCACCCTGTGAACCGGCCCCGGACGGGCCGATAGGCTTCCGGCGCCCAGCCCGGTGCGAGCGGGGCTGGCGCGGGGCAGTAGCTCAGTCGGTCAGAGCAGCGGACTCATAATCCGTCGGTCGTCGGTTCAAGCCCGACCTGCCCCACTTCATATCGATACAGGTCAGCGTCCTAAGCGGCGTCATTTCGGCCTCCTGGGACGGCCGTGATTTCGCCGCTGTGGCGCATTTGTGGCACATGCGCGTCGAGCAGGGCAGCCACGGAGTCGAGGTCGTCGCCGAACAGGCCGGCGTAGACGTCGAGCGTCATGGCGGCCGAGGAGTGCCCGAGCATCCGCTGCACCGCCTTGACGTTGGCCCCCGCAGCGATGGCCAGGGACGCGGCGGTGTGGCGCAGATCGTGCGGGGTCAGCCCGACGATGCCGGCGGCGGCACACGCAGGGTCGAAGACGCGGGTGCGCCAGTTGCCCAGCCGGAGTGGTCCTCCGTGGGGCGACATGAAGACCAGGTCACCCGGCTCCTTGCCCGCGACCGCCTCCTCGAGCATCGGGATCAGGCCGGGCGGCACCGGGACCGACCTCGTCTGGTGGTTCTTGGTCGTGCTCCAGACGAGGCGACCGCCGATCTCCGACGCGCTCTCGGCGATGTGCAACCGGCGTCGGGCGAGGTCGACGCGCACCACGCGTAGCGCCGTCAGCTCGCCGAACCGGATGCCGGTGAACGCCAGCACGCAGATCGCCAGAGCACCCGGCCCGGAGGCTCGGACCAGAGCCGTGAGCTCCGGCGGGCTGAGGAACCGCGGCTCGCCCCTCACCGCTCGCGGGAGGCGGACCCCAACAGCTGGGTTGCGACCGATCCGGCCGTCACGCAGGGCCAGATCCATGATCAGGGAGAAGACACGATGCACCTGGCGCACGGTCGATGGACTCGCGCCGCCCTGGGTCAGCTCACCGATCCAGGCCGCCACGTCCGACGGAGCGACGCTGGACAGGCGCGTACTCCCCCACTTCGGCACGACGTGGTTGCGCACGATGCCCCGGTACCGCTCTGCGGTCGACTCCTTCAGGTGCGAGAGGCCGACCACCCACACCTTCGAGAACTCCCCCACCGTGACCTTGCCGGCCGCCGGGTCGAGGTAGTTGCCACGGTTCATCTCGGCCAGCAGAGCCGCGAGGAAGCGCTCGGCGTCAACCTTCCTGCCGAACGACTTCTTGCGCTGCCGGTGCTGCGGGTCGCGCCACCTAGCGAGCCACCGGCCGTCGCGGGGGTCCTTCGTGATGCTGGCCATGTTCAGGCCACCTGCTCCGCGACCCACGCCCGCACGGCAGCCGGCTGGTAGCGCAGGTGCTTACCGAGGCGTACCCCGGGCGGCCCCATCCCCCGGTGGCGCCACTGGTACAGCGTGCCGGCCGGGATCCCGAGGTACGCGGCGACGTCGTGGATGGTCCACAGACGTTCCATCCGCACCACCTCGGACGCTGCGGGCCTCGGCGACTCGTCGAGAGCCGGTTGTCTCCTCATGTCACTTCCCCTTGTTGGTTCCTTGCGTTCCGCTGGGCTGCTCGCTCCTGGTCGTGTTCGCGGGCGGCTGCGGCGGCGGCTTTCGCGAGAGCGACGTCGCCGGGGGTGTCCCAGCCGGTGTGGGTGTAGGTCCACGATCCGATGACGAGAGTGGTGGTGTGGTCGTCGTCCACAGCCAGCAGCTGCGCCTCCATCGACGCCAGATCGATGGCCTCGCCGCGGCGGTTGGCGTCGGCAACGAGCTGTTGGGCGCGTCGGCGGGCTCTGCGGAGCTGGCCGAGGGTGATGGAGTAGCGGCGGGACTTGGTGGCGAAGTGGCCGCGGAACCCGAGCTCGTGCGCCCACTTGCCCAGCAGCCCGTACGGGAGGGCGGCGAGGGGGCCTTGGCGGCCGGTGGTGACCCAGTCGTCCTCGACCCGGCGGCCGAGGGTGTCGGCGGTGTGTTGGATGCGGCGCAGGTGGGGGTTGGTGTGGTCGGTGGTGTCGGCGGCGGCCTTGGTGGCGTACTTGGCCAGGTACCCGGCGACCTGCTCCGGCGACAGGGCGGTCCCGGGGTCGTCCGTGCGCCGGGCGGTGGTCACGGGGCGGGCGTCGACCTGGGACCCGAACGCGAGCACCCGCGGGACGTCGTCGTCGTGGACGGGTGGGGCGGTGAACCTCACCAGGCTGACGGCGTCGCGGACGAGGCGGGCGAGGATGGTTGGGGTGACCTGCCTGGGGGCGGGTGCGAACCCGCCTTCGACGTCACGGGGGCCGTCGAGGCGGATCAGGGCGTGGAAGTGGACCAGGCCGCGACGTTGGTACTCGGCGACCTTGGCGTACTGCACTGTCACCGCCTCGTGCAGCCGGGTGGCGGGGATGCCGAGGTGGTGGGCAAGGGTTCGGCGCAGGGTGATGGTGAATCGGCGCCACAGCTCCGGCGCCCACCACTGCCACACCACATGGGAGGCGTAGTCGTAGCAGTCCCGACACAGCGGCTGCCCCAGCTGCTCGTCGCCGTCGGCGTGGGCGGCCATGCAGGTCGTCGACCGCCCGTGCTGGCAGCGGGGCTGGCCGGTGGTGTGGGGGCGGCAGCGGCGGCCGTTGTCTCGGGTGCCGTGCACCGGGCCCATGGAGGGGGCGGTGAGGGTGGCGAACACCAGCGGGTTGTCCGCCACCTCGGTCGGGACGGTCTTGCCGCCCCGGACGCCGGCCCTGATGAGCTGGAACATGTCCGCCGCGTACAGGCGTGAGCAGGACGGGCAGGCGGACTCGCGCCGGTTGCCGCACCGCACCACCGTCGAACCGAGTGGTTCGTCGGCTGAGGTGTACGACGAGATGACTTCACCGGTGGTGGTGTCGATGGTGGTGGAGGCCCCGACCAGGTGGACTGGGTTCGAGCAGTACCCCACCCGGGACGCTGCGACCGACCACGCGTCCAGGTCGTCCGACACCAGCCGCGCCACGATCGCCTTCGACTCGTGTGCCTGGTACCCGGGCAGGTGCAGCTTGTTGTTGTCGTCGAACCTTGGGCGGGGCAGCGCGGCCCACAGCGCGTTGACTGTCTGAAGCGACATGGCGGCCACCCCCTCCCTGGTGAGGGTGTGCCGTGCGTGCTCTCCCCGAAGGGTCCTCTGCCGCACGGCACACCCAGTCCAAGGGCGGCCCCACTGTGTTGACGAAAGCCAGCGCGAGCAGAGGAGCGACACCGCGTCGGCAATGAGGTGGAACGGTTGGCCGCCGCCACCAAGCCCCGTTCAAGCAGGGCTCGGTAGGTGGGCCGGTACGCGCCACAACCAACCACCAACAACCAGTACCAGTCGCAATAACCGTACTAACCGTGGCAACCGTAAAGCGTTGTAACGCAACATGATTCGGATCTGTCGATCCGGCCGTACCCTGAGGTGCGACATCACTCACCGTCCCCGGCGAAACCGTCTCAGTCCACTTTTTGTCACCCTCGGACGTGATCTTTGACCAGACCTTTACCTGGGCGCCCCGCAGTGGAGAGATCGCGTGCTTGCACCTGCCGGCGGGGGCAGCCGGAGGGAACGCGGTGCGCCGTTAGGCTGACGGGCATGAACTCGCCAACCGCCGGTGCACTGCGCCTGCTCCGGGCGAGCGGTCTAGCGGTTGCGGCTTACGCTCTCGCGTCCGTTGCGCACATCGTCGCGGGCGGTGCGTTGCCTACTACGGCGTGGATGGCTTCGATCTTCCTTCTGACGTTCTGCTCGGCCGTGGTACTGACTGGGCGAAGACTCGGCCGTGCTGCCACCGTGACCGGCCTGGGGGTCTCCCAGCTGGCTCTCCACGAGGCGTTTCGCTTCCTGAGCGCGGGCGGGAACTGCATCCCGGTGTCCTTTGGCCATCCGATGCATTCCGGTCACGAGACCGTGATGACGTGCGCCGATGGGGCTACGACCATGCCGGTGCATCACAGCGCTGGCGTGGCGATGCTGGCTGCCCACGCCCTCGCGGCGGCGCTCGTGGGGCTTGTGCTCGCACGTGGTGAGGCCGCCGTGTGGTTCCTCGCCGCCCTGGTCTGGCCCGCCATGCCGTCCCGGGCGCGTGTTTTCCCTATGGAGTCCGCGCATCCCGTTGCGCCGTACCCACGGCCGGCGGCTCGCCAAATCGTCTGCTCCGGAGGGCTAGGGCGCAGGGGGCCGCCCGCGGTCCTGCCAGCTGCCGCGCACTAGGCGGATCGTCCTGTCCTGAGGTCGGGCCGCGTGCGGGGTGGCGACATGAAGCCCACCCGGCATTAGCCGGCTCCCCACCGACCCATTAGGACCTCCCATGTACCCATCTCCCCCAACTCTCCTCGTCAGCACACGCCACGCCACCGCGCCAAGGCGCCGACGGCACCGCCGCTACTTCACCTCTGGGCTGGCGGTCCTGGTCATCGGACTGGGGTTGCTCCTGGCGACGGCCAGTGGCGCATCTGCCCACGCAGTGCTCCGCTCGACCTCGCCGAAGGCTGGCGCGGCCCTCGCCACCCTTCCGCAAGAGATCACCCTGACATTCGACGAACCACCAGCGGCCTTCGGCGACGTCGTCCAGGTCACCGGCCCAACCGGTGAACTCGTTTCCCAAGGCAAGCCGAAGGTCGTTGACGCCACCGTCCACCAACCCCTGGCGGCACCCTCGAGCGGAGCAGCAGGCGCCTACCAGGTCACCTGGCACGTGACCTCTGACGACGGGCACCCCGTGTCCGGCACATTCAAGTTCACCGTCGCCGGATCGGGCACTCCCACTGCCACCCCTCAGACCCCGGCGACGTCTCCGAACAGCACAGGGTCGACATCGGCGTCCGCGCCAGCTGGGACGTCCAGTGACGGCGAAAGCTCCTGGATCTACTGGGTCGGTCTCGCCGTCCTGATCATCCTCGTTCTCCTCGTGCTGCTTTCTCGGGGCCGTCGCTCTCGAACCGGAAGGAACCCCTCATGACCCAGCACCACCCGCTCACCACCCGGCCGGGACTCAGGATCGGCATCCTCGCGCTCACCGCAGGCTGCGCGATCGCGCTGTCCGCGTGTGGGTCGTCCAACTCCTCCAGCAGTTCGACGACGTCGAGTTCCAGCGCAGGCAGCTCCTCGGCCCCTTCGGGCGCAGCAGAAGCTGGCGCAGCCCAGACCCTCGCCGTTTCGGTCAAGGGAAGTACGGTCACGCCCACGCCGACCACCGTCGAGCTCAAGGTCGGACAGACGCTTCGGCTCACCGTGACCAGCGACCACGACGACGAGCTCCATGCCCACGGGTTCAACCAGGAGGTCGAGATCAAAGCAGGGAAGCCTGTCACTCTGGACTTGAGCACCAATGTCCCGGGCACGTACGAGGTCGAGATGCACCACCCGTCGCTCCGGCTCCTGAAGGTGCTCGTGCAGTAGCCCACCCGGTCTGCGTGACAAGGTCATGGAACACCCCACCCCTCCGCTATTGCTAACACTTTGCAATAGTGGAGGGGTGGCTGTGACTTCTCGAACCGGCGGCGACCCCGGCACCGCAGTTGGAACCGACAACGGACTCGCCCGCGCCGGCGGGACCCGGTTCTCTCGCTTCCGCCAGAGCCTCACCCCCCGGGACCGGCGAAGCTTGGCATCGATGACAGGCTTCATCGTGCTGCTGCACGTGCTCGGCTTCGGCGTCCTGCTCGGACTGGTCGTGCCACACCACTACCACCTCGGTGGCGACCATCCCGTGTTCAGCGTCGGCGTGGGAGTGCTGGCCTACACGTTTGGAATGCGCCACGCCTTCGACGCGGACCACATCGCCGCCGTCGACAACACCACGCGCAAGCTCATGGCCGACTTCGCCGGCTCCGATCGCAAGCCCCTGTCCGTCGGGTTCTGGTTCTCCCTCGGTCACTCCACCATCGTCTTCGGGTTGGCGTTCCTGCTCTCCCTCGGCGTCAAGGCTCTGGCCGCGCCCGTCGAGAACGACAGCTCGGCCCTGCACTCGGCGACCGGTGTCATCGGCGCCTCGGTCTCCGGGGTGTTCCTGTGGATCCTGGGCATCCTCAACCTGGCCGTCCTCGTCGGCATCATCAAGGTGTTCAGGCAGATGCGCCGAGGCGTCTTCGACGAGGCTCAGCTCGAGGACCAGCTCAACAAGCGGGGCCTCATGAACCGGTTCCTCGCCGGACTGACCAAGTCCGTGCGCAAGCCTTGGCACATCTACCCGATCGGCGTGCTCTTCGGACTCGGGTTCGACACCGCCACCGAGGTCGGTCTCCTCGTCCTCGCGGGTGGTGCGGCCGCGTTCAACCTGCCGTTCTACTCGATCCTCGTCCTGCCCGTCCTGTTCGCCGCGGGCATGTGCCTGCTCGACACTGCCGACGGCGTGTTCATGAACGCCGCCTATGGGTGGGCCTTCGCCCGCCCCGTTCGCAAGGTCTTCTACAACATCACCATCACCAGCATCTCCGTCGCCGTCGCCTTGCTCATCGGCACCATCGAGCTCATCGGCGTCCTGGCTGACCAAGCCCACATCACGACCGGCCCCATCGCCGCCATCGGAAGCATCCCGCTGGACTACGCCGGATTCGCAATCGTCGGACTCTTCGTCCTGGCTTGGCTGATCGCCCTCGCCATCTGGCGACTCGGCCGAATCGAAGAACGGTGGACGGACACGCTGGCGGGCTAGATTGCCGGTGCTTCGGTGAGGAGTTTCTTTACTGGTTCAAGGCCGCGGCTCCGCCGCGGCGGCGTGGGACCCCGCGATGGGGCCCCGCGCTGCGGGCGGCGCTGGCGCGCCGTCCTCGCGCACCCCACCGCACCCCACGCCAACACGCAGATGAGC
>NZ_JBHUYG010000048.1:0-30448 GCF_042668795.1 Pedococcus sp. NPDC057267
TACCGACTACTCGAACACGCCCCCACCAAGGCTTGACGAGCCATAGGAGCGTCCCGCCCACCACGTGCGAAGGGCAGCCGACCAGGGGGGTCGGCTGCCCTTCGCCATGAGGTCCCTGGCCCGCCGGTCGCCCAGGTGCCGCGCTCGGTCCGCGCCGGCGGACGTGCGACCCCCTGCGCACGGGCCCAGAATGAGGAGGACGACCGATCCGGTCGTACCCGCGACCGGGGTGCAGCCGCACGGCACGACGAAGGAAGGCAGTGCACCGGACGCGGGACGACACCACGCTTCGCTCCGACCGCGCGGGCAGGCTCCCCAGGAGGTCCCACGTGAACGAGCTCCCCCGGCCGGGCGACCCGGCAGCACCTGCCACCGGCACCTGCCCGCGCCGCCATGGCGCGGCGGCAGGCAGGACCAGCACGGCCGCGTCGCACCGGGTGCGCTGATGGGCGGCGTGGTCCACCACATCCTGGACGCCCCGACGTGGGTGGTCCTGGCGATCGCCGGCGCCGTCGTCTTCGCCGAGGACGCCTTGTTCGTCGGGTTCGTCCTCCCCGGCGAGACCGCCGCGATCCTCGCCGGTGTCGCTGCCCGTCTCGGGCACGCGCCCTTGGCGGCCGTGGTCGCGACCGTCGTGCTGGCAGCGGTCGTGGGCGACAGCGTCGGCTACGAGGTCGGCCGGCAGGTCGGGCCACGCATCCTGCGCTGGTCGGTGCTCGACAAGCGTCGCCGGCGACTCGACGACGCCCAGGACTTCCTCGCCAGGCGCGGCGGGGCGGCCGTGTTCCTCGGCCGCTGGGTGGCGTTCTTCCGTGCCGTGATGCCGGCGCTCGCCGGCACCGCCCGTATGCCGTACCGCCGGTTCCTCCTCTTCAACGCCGCCGGCGGCCTCGCCTGGGGGGTCGCGGTGGTCCTGGCGGGGTACCTCGCCGGGGCGTCCTACGCCAAGGTCGAGTCGACCATGGGCAAGGACGGCGCCCTCGTCGTGCTGGCGCTCGCGCTCGCGGCATACGCCGTGCACGTCGTGCGCCGGCACCGCGGCGAGTCACGGCAGCAGCCCGGGGAGCCGGCGTGAGGAGTGCGGCAGCGCCGCGGGAGGCCCGCCGTGGCGACGTGGCCGACCCGGTCGACCGGCAGCTCGCGCTGCGCGCGGCCACCGCCGGCCTGTCGGTCGCGGTCGGCTCGCTGCTGGTCCTGCTCCTGCTGCTGTGGGTCGAGACGAAGTGGACGCCGCTGCTGGAGCTCGACGACGGGGCGAGGGACGGGCTGCACCGGTTCGCCCTGGCGCACCAGGGCTTCACGAGCGTCATGGAGGCCGTCAGCGCCGTCGCGGGCGGGCTCGGGTGGCAGGTCGTCTCGGTCGTGCTCGTCGTCTGGCTCCTGTGGCGACGTCGGGTGCGGGCTGCGGTGTTCGTCCTCGTCGCGAACGCCGGGTCCTCGCTGCTCAACACGGCGCTCAAGGACGTCGTCCACCGCCACCGGCCCGTCGTGGACCACCCCTTCATCCACCCGCCGGGGCAGAGCTTCCCCAGCGGCCACGCGCAGGCAGCTGCCACCGGGTTCACCGTGCTGCTCTTCGTGCTGTGGCCCCACCTGCGCCCCGGTGTGCAGCGCCGTGCCGCGGTCGCAGTCGCGGTGCTGCTGACGTTGCTCATCGGCTTCTCCCGGGTGGCGCTGGCGGCGCACTTCGTCTCCGACGTCGTGGCCGGGTATGCCGTGGGGATCACCTGGACCCTCGTCCTCGCGGCCGCCTTCCACGTCTGGCGACCACCCGCGGCCCGCCGGGACACCGCTTCTCGTTCGCGAAGCGTTTCCCCGCAAGGGGATTGACGGTGTCGCCCGCGAGCGCGCACCCTGATCGTGCGGCGACGAGGGACGCCGGTCACGACGCGTCGTCGAAGGGGCCGTCATGTCCGAGTTCTCACTGTCCTCCTTGTCCGGGTCGTCCGGGGCAGCGCCCGGCCTGACGCCCGAGCTGCGCCGGCGGCTCGGCTGGGTCGGGGTGGTCGTCGGTGTGGGCAGCGTCGCCCTCGGGATCGCGGCCATCGCCTGGCCCGGGGCGACCCTGGTCGTCGTGGCGGTGCTCTTCGGGGCCCAGCTGCTCGTCACAGGGATCCGGCGGATCCTGCTCGGCGTAGCCGCCCCCGGCCTCGACACGTGGGTCCGCGCGCTGCTCGTGGTCCTGGGCGTGATGGTGACGATCGCGGGGCTCATCTGCATACGCAACCCGTTCACCTCCCTGGCCGTCATCGTCGTGCTCGTCAGCGTGAGCTGGCTGCTCGACGGTGCGGGGGACCTCGTGAGCGCCTTCTCCAGCGGGCGAGAGGCGGGCCAGCGCGCGCTGCTCGCCGTGGGTGGGGTGCTGTCGGTGGTCGGCGCGCTGGTCATCCTGTTCTGGCCGGAGCTCGCGCTGCTCACCCTCACCCGCGTCGGGGGCTGGATCCTCGTGATCCTCGGCGTGGCGCAGGTGGTCACCGCCGCCCGCGCGGTGCGCACGCCCAAGGTCGTGCCGCCCGCGGGCGCGGCCACCCCACCGGCTGCGCCCGCCTGACCCGTCGGACCGCCTGACCCGCCGCGGCCGGCATGGCTGGCTATCCGCGCCTGATCCAGGACTGGGCGGTGCGGGGGCTGGGCACGGCCGCCCACGCACGACGGAACTGCGCCTCCGAGTCGGCGGCCGCGAGCCGTTCGAGCCCGTGCAGCAGCCCGAACGTGAAGCCGTTCTCGCCCTCGAGGAACGCCTGAGCCCCCAGCCGGCGCAGCACCTCCCGGGCGGTGACGGAGTCCTGGTGCCGGCCCAGCTCCTCCTGCACCCCCTTGGCCCGTCGGGCCAGCTTCCGGGCTCCCGCCGAGCCGACCGGCCGCGCCAGCTCGGCCGCGTAGCGCAGCCGCTTGGCCTTCTTGCGCGCCTCGTGCAGCGTGGCGTCGCGCTCGTCCGCTGCCGCTCGGTCCACGGCGCGTACGGCCCGGCGCAGCCTGCGGGCGTCCCGGCGCACCAGGCCTGCCAGCACCCGGCGGGCCGGCCGCTCGGCAGCAGGCGAGAGCGGCGGGTCGGCGACCAGTGCGTCGAGGCGGTCGAGGAGGCGGTAGTACCGCTCGGACCGCAGCGCCAGACGGGCGGCGGCCACGGCGTCGCGCTCCTGCCTGCGCAGCTCCAGGTCGAGGCGACGACGCACGGGCCCGAGGACGAGGTCGGGCGGGACCGTGTCGAGCGCGGCGCCGAGCCGCTCCCGCTGCACCTGCGCGTCGCGTACGGGGCCGAGCACCCGGCCGAGCCACCGCAGCTCGACGCGGACGTCGTCCACCCGCTCCGCGAGGACCGGCTCGCACGTCGTCAGGGCTGCCCGGATCCGTCGTGCGGCGATGCGCAGGCGGTGCACCGCGGCAGGGTCGCCGGCGCGCAGCGCGGCGTCCTGCTGGTGGAGCACCGAGACCTGGTGCGCGAGCCGGTCCCGGACCACGTCGCGCGTCGTCAGGCTCCGCTTCGTCCCGGTCCGCTTCGTCCCGGCCCGCGTCGGGGACGAACCCCGGTCGGGCGAGGGGCCGAGGTCGGGCGCCAGGCCGAGCGCCCGGTGGACCTTGGAGAAGTCCGGTGACCTGCGGGCACCCGCGGCCCGCAGCGTGGGGTGGAGCGACGAGAGCACCCCTGCCGGCTCGAGGGCGTCCTCGGCGACCTCGAGCTCCCACTCCCGCCAGGTCGTGCGGCCTCCCTCGCCCAGCGCGGAGTCGGCCGTCACTCGGTCGTCGGCGAGCGTGGCCAGGGTGCCCACGTCGGTGACCAGCGTGTACTCGGTCCGGTGCGTGGTGACGGTCGCGACCGGGGCAAGGGTGCGGTCGCGCACGATGGCTCGCACCTCGTCGACGACTGCCGACGGCACCGCCCGGACCGCACGTCCGAGCGGGTGCCTCAGCTCGGTCCGCTCCCCTGCGGCCCGCGGGACCTTGACGTGCCACCCCTCGTCAGGGCCGCCGGTGCGCCGGCGCAGCGTGACCCCGCGCCGGAGCAGGTCGAGCTCCGGGGTGTCGAAGTAGACGGCCTCCAGCCGCATCTCGTGCGGACCCGCCCACCGGCTCCCGGTGGGCGCGTCGTCCACCGGGACGGTCGCCCGGTCGTCGACGACGTACTTCCGCTCGACCTCCCGGTGCCTGCTGCCGCCCATGGCTCATCGTCCCGCCACGCGTCCCGGTTCGCCACGGCGGCACGGCGCCGGCACGGCATACGACGTGGGGACGGGCGCGCACAGGGGAACCGGCACCGACACCGACGCGGCCCCGACCCCATCCGGGGTCGGGGCCGCGTCCTCGAGCGGTCGCGCGGTCAGCGCCGGTCGGCGCCGCCGGTGAGCTCCCAGGTGACGTTGTCGCCGTGCTGCTGGGTCCAGAAGACCCGCCACGTTCCGTCGAACGGCCGCGGCAGCCTGGCGCCGAGCAGGCCACCGACGGAGGGGTCGCCGTCGGAGACATGGATGCCGGTGATCTCGTTGTCGCCGTCGTTGTAGCCGGGCGACGTGGTCGCGTCGTACAGCGCGGAGGCGTCGCGGCCCTCGGCCAGCCAGCGGGTCATGCGCGCACCCCTCCTGTCGCCCTGCACCGCGCGGCGCAGGTCGATGCGGTAGCCCGAGTCCAGGGCGTTCCGCTGCTGGTGCAGCCCGTCGCCGGCGTCCTCGACGACGAGCAGGTCGTCGCGGCCGGCGAAGGCGATGTTGTCCAGGCCGCTGTGCGCCTTGTCGCCGACCGCCACGATGGAGACCCGGCCGGTGTCGGCCGACGGCGAGGACTGGGAGATGCGGAAGACGCCACCGTAGGCGCCGGGAAGGGTGCTGCTGGTGCTGGTGTCGCCCGTCTCGGTGAAGTAGAACTCGCCGAAGCCGGTGCCGGGACGGAAGACGCCGTTCTCCGGTCGCTTGAACGGCGTGGCCTCGGCCGCTGCAGCCGACGCGGTGGCGTCGAAGGCAGCGGTGCCGCTGTGGACGTCGACCCACGTCGATGCGAAGGAGCGGCGCGGGTCGTGCAGGGCCGCGATGTCGCTCGACGCCGGGTCGGCGGCGAGCTGCGCGGCGGTGATCGGCGAGCCGTCCCTGCGCTGCACCTGCAGGGCCTGCAGGGTGCCGCCGGCGGTCAGGTCGGACCTGTCGCTCGGCACGAAGCGGTAGACGAAGCTGTTGGGCTTCTTGCCGCCGGACACCGACGCGCCCCCGATGTCCTCCACCAGCCAGACGTTGCCGGCCGAGTCGTTCTGGATGCCCTCGTAGCCACCGGACCCGAGCGCGGGGAGGCCGACGGCCTTGCCCGTGACGGGGTCGCCCGCGGCGTCGAGGGACAGCGCCCAGACGCCGCCGTGGGGCGCCTTGGCCTCCGCGGTGAGCATCAGCTGCCGCGTGAACGGGTTCCAGGTGATGCCGTCGAACGTCGGCAGCGCGCCGCCGGACGGGTCGGAGTCGCTCATCAGCGAGACCCGCTTGCCGGGGTCGGGCTGGTCGAGGTCGATGCGGGTGACGTAGCCGCGGGGGCCGCCCTCGTGGCCCTGGTACAGGTAGTGGTGACCGGCGAAGGCCAGGTAGACGTTCTTGTCCGGCTCGGTCTTGAACGCCTCCTTCTGGTCCTGCGTGAGCGGGCCGCCGTTCGCCGTGTCGTAGCCGTAGTGGGTGATCCCGGCGGCGGTGTCGGCGTTGGTCAGGCCGAGGCCGCCCCAGGCGACCGGCGTGGTCCGCAGGCCGGCGGCCAGGACGTTGTCCTGCACGCCGACGCGCGCGTTGGGCGCGGCCACGTCGCCGCCGACCCAGGTCGACGACTCGGCGGTGGCCGAGCCGGACCCGAGGGCGAGGACGGCGCCGATGAGGGCGGTGCCCGTGACCGAGGCTGCGGATGCCTTGGTGATGGTCTTCATGAACTCCTCCGATTTCCAGGCCCCGAACGGGCCGACGAGAGGACCCAACCGGGCAGCGGCGACGTCCGGGTGACGGCGAGGCGAACAGCGCGCGAAGGACGCGAAGGACAGGCCTGGCGGTTCCGGCGGTGCGCCTGCAGATGTGACGCGCCCGGGCAGGGTCGGCGGTGGGGACGTGTGCGTCCGGACCGTGCGCACGACTGGACACGCGCTCGCCGCCACACCATCATCTGAGCATGCGTTCAGATGAGAAGGTCGTCTCGCTCGAGGCCTGCGCCGACCGGTGCGTCCACCCGGACAAGGTCGAGCTGGTGCGCCGGGCGGCGCTGTCCGCCGAGGCGCTGGCACGGTCGGCATCCTTGTTCAAGCTGCTGGGCGACCCGACGCGGGCGCGGCTCCTGTACGCGCTGCTGGAGGCCGGCGAGCTGTGCGTCTGCGACCTCGCCGCAGCCACGGACCAGCAGGAGACGACGGTCTCCCAGTCGCTGCGGATGCTTCGGGCCTCGGGCGTCGTGACGGGCCGGCGGCAGGGCCGGCTGGTCTACTACCGGCTTGCTGACGCGCACGTGCGGATGCTCCTGGACCTGACGCGCGAGCACGTGGACCACGAGCGGGCGCGATGAGCGGGCACTCGCACGGCCACAGCCACGGGCACGCCGGCACCACCCACCGATGGCGTCTTCAGGTCGCGTTCGTCCTCATCGCACTCTTCTTCGTCGTCGAGCTGGTCACGGCCCTGACCTCCGGCTCGCTGGCGCTGCTCTCCGACGCCGGCCACATGGCCGCGGACGTCGTGGCGCTCGGTGCGGCGCTGGTGGCCACGCGGATCGCCACCCGGCCGGACAGCACGGGTCGGCGCACCTTCGGGTCCTACCGGGCCGAGGTCTTCGCCTCGGGGCTGGCGGTCCTGCTCATGATCGGCGTGTCGGTGTACATCGCCGTCGAGGCGATCGGACGCATCGGGTCGGCGCCGGAGATCGCCTCGGGAGCGATGCTGGTCGTCGGCACCGTCGGGCTCGTCGTCAACGTCGGGGCGCTGCTGCTGCTGCGTGGGGGCGCGGGCGAGTCGCTCAACGTCAAGGGCGCCTACCTCGAGGTCGTCGCGGACACCGTCGGCTCGATCGGGGTGATCGCCGCCGGCGCCCTCGTCCGCACCACCGGGAACCCGTGGTGGGACACCGGCATCGCCCTGGCCATCGCGGTGTTCGTGGCCGTGCGGGCCGTCATGCTCGGCCGGGAGGTGGTCGTGGTCCTCGGCCAGCACGCCCCCTCCGACATGGAGCCCGAGGCCGTCGCCGAGGCCCTGGCCGGCGTGCCGGGCGTCACCGACGTGCACGACCTGCACCTGTGGACCCTGACGTCCGGCATGAACGTCGCGACCGCCCACCTCATGACCGAGCCCGACGCCGACCCGCACACCGTCCTCGACGAGGCGAGCCAAGTCATGCGGACCCGGTTCGGCGTCGAGCACGCCACGCTGCAGGTCGAGCCGGACACACACACCGGCTGCAGGGAGGTCGCCTGGTGAGCACCACCTGGACCGACCTCGGGGCCGAGCGCCGGGCCTCGCTGGCCCGGCGGGCGCAGCTGCTGGCGGCGGCCTCGGTCACCTACAACGTCGTCGAGGCAGTCGTCGCCGTCAGCGCCGGGACCGTGGCGGGCTCCGCGGCCCTCGTCGGGTTCGGCCTCGACTCCGTCGTGGAGGTGTCCTCCGGGCTGGTCATCCTCTGGCAGTTCCGCCACCCGATGCCCGAGTCCCGGGAGCACACCGCCCGCCGGCTCATCGCGGTGTCCTTCTTCGCGCTGGCTGCGTACCTGCTCGTCGACGCGGGGCACGCCCTGCTCACCGGCGCCGAGCCCGACCACAGCCCCGTCGGCATCGTCCTGGCGATCGCGTCGCTGGCGGTCATGCCGTTCCTGTCGTGGTGGCAACGGCGGACCGGCCGCGAGCTCGGGTCCGGGGCCGTCGAGGGCGACGGCACCCAGACCCTGCTGTGCACCTACCTGTCCGCGGTCCTGCTCGTCGGCCTCGTCCTCAACGCGACCCTCGGCTGGTCCTGGGCGGACCCGGTGGCAGCGCTCGCCATCGCCGCCGTCGCGGCCCGGGAGGGCTGGCAGAACTGGCGGGGCGAGGACTGCTGCGCCCCGGTCCTGGGTGCAGCCGCGTCCGATGCGTATGCCGTGGACGACGACGCAGCCGCGGGCTCGTCCTCGGGCGGGCAATGTTCCGACGGCTGCTGCACCCCTACCGCGCAGGTGCCATCCAGCGAACAACGCGCCGGATCGGCGCCACTCCCCCATGGCAGGCCCCGGGGCTGACCGGCTTCCGAACGAGGGGCTTGAGTCCGGGATGGGTCACAAACGTCATGGGGCTGACGCGACCCGAAGCCCCATGCTGGAACCACCTGGCAACGCCTCCAGGTCGCAGTGCGGGCGGTAGCGACCGCCGGTTAGGGACGGGCCATGTCCTCCTCCGACGACATGCACATCACCATCGGGCACTCCCCGGCCTCCGACGGCTGGGGATTCGTCGGCACCGTGACGGTCGGCGAGGACGAGTGCTACCGCTCGCTACGCGTGTTTCCCACGCCAGGGGAAGCCCTGCAGGAGACGCGGCTCCTCATGGGCGACGTGCTGGGCACCCTCCTGGCTGGGCAGGAGTGGCGGGGCCTGCACGCCAGCGTCGGACACACGCCGACCCGGGCCGACCTGCGCCTCGGCCTCGTCGCGCCCGACACGGCCCGGGCGGCGAATCGGGTTCCGCGGCACTGATTGTGTGCGGTGGCGTCGACGGGGAACTCCGGCACGGCTCCCGGGACGACGGACGAGCAGTTTCCGGTTGTCCCGTGCGGTGCCACGATGAGCCCATGACCGCCGAGCTGACCGTCCTGACCGCCGGCTACGCAGGAGATCGGGTCGCCAGCACAGTCGTCCTGGTTCGTGAGCCCGGGCACACCGTGGTCGTCGACCCCGGCATGGTGGCGAACCGCGCCACGATCCTCGATCCCCTGACGGCCCTCGGCGTCCATCCCACGGACGTCGCCGACGTGGTGTTCAGCCACCACCACCCCGACCACACCCTCAACGCCGCCCTGTTCCCCGAAGCCCGGTTCCACGACTTCTGGGCGATCTACCAGGACGACACCTGGGTGGACCGGCCGGCAGACGGGTTCGAGCTCTCGCCCTCGGTACGCCTCATGTCCACCCCCGGGCACACCGGGCAGGACATCACCACGCTGGTCGACACTGCCGAAGGCCTCGTCGCGTGCACCCACCTCTGGTGGTCGCAGGACGGCCCGGCAGTCGACCCGCTGGCGGAGGACCAGGCAGCACTCGAGCGGTCACGCGCTGCGCTCCTGGCCCTCGAACCGGTGCTCATCGTCCCGGGCCACGGTGCCCCCTTCCGACCCGACCAGCTGGCACCCTGACGGCTCACGGGCAGGCTGCGGGCAGGTCAGCCAGCCCGCCGAGCGCGGAGCACCCGGTCGTCGGCGTGGCGGGCGGCGCTCGCTGATCCTGCGGGTCGGGGGCGCTTGTCGTTGACCTCGATCGTCCAGCCCTGCGCTGCGTCGAGCACGGCGGCGAAGTCGTCGATGTGGAGGTAGGCCTCGGGGTCGAACGGACGCTGCTGGTGCTCGGTGCGACGCATCGCCTCGAGGTCGTGACTGAGGACGACGAGCGTGCCGCCAGGGGCGACTGCGTCGAGGACGTTGTGCACGCCGCGCAGGTCCGGAGTGCGCGGGATCGACGCATATGCCGCGGTGACCAGGTCGAAGGCGTTGCGTGCGAAGGGCTCCCGCGCGTTGGCGTCGGCCAGCTGGCACGTGACCGCCAGGCCGCGCCGGTTCGCCTCGTCGAGGATCGTGTCGAGCGCACGCGACGACACGTCGCTGGCCGTCACCTGCCAACCCTGCTGGGCGAGCCAGATGACGTCACCACCCTCACCCGCGCCGACGTCCAGCGCGCGGCCTGGACGCAGGTCGGTCGCCTCCACGACCAGCGAGCCGTTCGGGTTGCCGCTCCACACCGGGGCGCCGGAGTAGCGGTGGTCCTAGTCGGCGACCGACGCCGACGGGCGGGCCGCCATCCGCACGTCCTCTGCCGCGAGGCTGACGGCAACTGCTCCGCCGACGCGACTGCCGTGTGCGGCAGCGGAGAGCACCTGCTGGCCCGGGTCGGTGATGCTGCCCGCGGCGAAGGCCCCGTCGACGGACGTCGCACCTGTCGCGTCAGCCTCGACCACGTCGCCCAAGCCCGAGGGGTGGGGCGCGAGCGCCAACCCGAGCCCGCCGCATGCCTCCAGCCGCGGACGGAACCGCGGCCCGACCAGCATCGCGTCGGCGTCGATGCGCGAGCCATCGGCCAGCTCCACGCCGGTCAACCGGCCCTCATGGTCCGCGAGCACTCGCGTGGCCGTCGCGGCGACGCGGACGTCCACACCGGAGGCCGTCAGGGTCGTGAGCTCGGCGTCGTCCACGTCGACCCCGGGCGCGACCAGCACCGTCAGGCGGTCGGTGAGCTGGCGCAGCATCGGGACGACGTGCAGGCCAGCCGTGTGGGTGACCAGCTGGACCAACCGCTGGTCCCGCACCTCGTAGCCGTGGCAGAACGGGCAGTGGATCACTCCCCGACCCCAGTGCTCCGCCAGCCCCTCGACATCGGGCAGCTGGTCGACCAGCCCTGTCGCGACGACGACCCGCCGCGCCGCGATGCTGTCCCCGGTGGCGAGCTCGACGACGAAGCGCCCAGCCTCGCGTGTCACCCCCAGCGCCTCGCCGGTCAGCACCTCGCCCCCGTAGCTGCGCACCTCGGCCCGCCCCACGTCGAGCAGCTCCTCCGGGTGGGTGCCGTCACGGCCGAGGAAGCTGTGCATGTGCGCGGCCGGCGCGTTGCGCGGCTCCCCGGAGTCCACGACGATCACCGCCCGGCGTTGACGACCCAGCTGCAGGGCCGCGGCCAGGCCGGCGGCCGACCCCCCGATGACGGCGACGTCGCAGTGGCGGACGACAGCATCGGGGACGGAGCCGTGGGTGCCTTCGTGGTGGGCGTGGTCGATCATGCTGCAACGGTAGGGACGATCTGGCGGTATGCGCTAGGGTCCTTGCGATATTCGCAAGGAGGACCATGACCGCTCTCTCCGACATCGAGCACGTCGTCAGGACGCGCCTGCGCAGTCTTCGCGCGACCCTCGGACTGTCCCTCGACGAGCTCGCTGACCGCACGAACCTGAGCCCGTCGACGATCAGCCGCGTGGAGACCGGCAAGCGGACGCTGAGCCTCGACGTCCTGTTGCCGCTGGCAGCCGGCCTCCAGGTCGGCCTGGAGGCGCTCCTCGACGTGAGCAGCGACGAGGACGTGGTCATCCGCCCCACGCCGAGCCGTTCCGACGGCCGCACGACCTGGGTGCTGAGCCGCCCTGGCAGCAGCACGGTCGCCGTGAAGACGCGGGTCGAGCCCACTGCCGCACGGCCGCGGCAGCGCGTCCACCCTGGGCACGACTGGCTCTTCGTGCTCAGCGGCCGCCTCCTGCTCCTCCTCGGCGACCGCGAGATCACCGTCGAGACCGGCGAGGCGGCCGAGTTCGCGACCATGACGCCGCACGCGTTCGTCGCGCTCGACGAGCCGGCCGAGCTGTTGATGATCTTCGATCGCGACGGCCAACGCGCCCATGTGCACCGCGGCAGGGAGTGAGCCGTCCTCGCTCCGCTGCGGACGCCCCTCAGCCGCCGTGTGACGGGTTGGGTGCTGCCTGGCGCAGCGACGCCAGCGTTCCGGACAACCACTCGAGCTCGCGCGACACGTACTCCACGATGTCGCCGGTCTTGAGGTGCGCCGGCAACACGTCCCACGTGTAGGTCTCGATCTCGAGGTGGTCGGACAGGTCGAGCTCGGCCTGCACCGCCAGGGCCTGCTCGATACCCGGGCGCGTGGTGCTGAAGGCCCCGAGGTCGTCGAGGAAGACGGGCACGTGGAAGTGCGTCCGCCACTCGCGCTGCGGCTCGGGGTCGCGCCGCCACTCCTCGATCGCGTCCGACAGGTTGAGCAGCCGCGTGAGCTCGCCGTCGCGGCGCTCCGTGGTCTGGCTGAGGTAGATGGTGTCGGTGAACGGCTCCAGGGCGGCCACGGTCTCCGCCGTGACGTCGGGTACCCGTAGCGCGGCAGCCGCCTGGAGCTTGAAGACCGGGACCCCGGCCTCGACGAGGGCACGCAGCGAGCCCGTGATGTCCTCGAACTCGACCGACTGGTGGCAGATGTCGAAGACCACACCGAGGTGGCGCCGCAGGGCGCCGATCGCCTCGCTGACCGGCAGCCCGCTCAGCCGGCTGAAGGTGGCAAGGCCCGCCGCCGACCAGACCCGCTCCTGGAAGTAGGTGATGGTCTCGGCCGTGGTCTCCAGGTAGCAGTACGGCTCCGGCTCGAGCGCGAGCTTCACCCGTCGGCCCGTGCGCGCCTCGAGGGCCACGAAGTGGGCGACGACCCGCAGGAGGTTCTCGGTGAGGTGCAGCACGTCCTCCTCCGTGTGCACCTTCGGCCGGAAGGCCAGCGGCGCCGTCTGGATCGACGGCGACACGTCGTCGGGGGCGAGCTCGGCCAGGATGTCCGCGACCTGGCAGGTGTAGGTGACCCGGTCCTCGGTGCTCCAGTCCGGCTCGTAGACGTCCTCCATCACGGTGCGGCCCTTGAACGGCCCGTAGGGGAAGGCGTTGACCGTGTAGACGTACATGTCGTGCTCGTCGAGCCACCGCCGCAGCCGGGCGCGCTCCTCCGGGTCGTCGTCGAGGGTCCGCGCCGACGCACCCGAGATCCGCAGCGACACGGCATACGGGTCGTCGGGCGACACCCGCGCCTTCACCTGCGGCGCGAACGTCTCCAGGCTCTCGCGCATCTCCTCCCACGTGTCGCCTGCGTGCACCAGCGTCGAGTAGGCGAGGTGCTCGGTACGGCCGTTGCGGGTCATGGGTGGCGTCTCCAGGGTGTGGGGGTGGTGGTCGGTGGTTCGAGGTGGCGTTCGGGTCGGTGGCGTGGGGTCAGGCCGAGGCGAGCCGCGTGACGAGGTCGCGCAGGAAGGTCCGCACGAGGGGTGCGTCCGCCTGGGCCTGGTCGAAGCAGACCGACACGTGGGCCGTGTGCCGGATCCCGATGCCGGGCCCCCCGTCCTGGTCGACGACGACCACGTGGGGTGACGGGCGGCTGAACCCGATGCTCGCCACCTGCCCCGGCCCGGGGTCCCCGACGTCGACGACGACGTGGTCGTCACCGGCGAACTCCAGCGTCGCGTGGGCGGTGCCCGCGGTGCCGACGGAGGGGGACGAGGCCGTCGAGGTGTCCAGCAGGCGACGCAGTATGCCGTCTGCGTTCAGCTCCTCTGCGTGGTCCACCAGGGCGACCCGTCCACCGTCGGCAGACGTGCGCCGGACCATCAGCGCGACGTGGTCAGGGGCTGCGCCCGAGCCGAGCAGAGCCGGGCACGCCCGCAGGGCCGCGACGGTGTGCGTCGTCGTGACGGCGACGAAGCCGTCGTCCGTCGCGGGACTGCTGCCCACTCCCCCAGCGGTGCGGAGCAGGGACGTGAGGTCGACCGTCGCGGTCACGGTGCGCAGGGAGCGCCCCATGCCGGGCACGTCGACGGAGCGTCCGGTGGACGCTGCCGTGGAGGGAGCTCCGCCCGCGGGCCCGGCGGCAGCCGCGGGCGGAGTCGCTGTGGGTGAGGGGATGGCCGCTTGAGCCGCTTCGCGGGCCTGCGCCGCCCGGGCGACGTCCTCGGGGGTAACCCGACCACGCGGCCCGGTGCCTTCCACCGTGTCCGGGTCGAGGCCCGCCTCGCGCGCCAGCCGTCGCACCCGCGGCGAGTGGCGGTGCCGTGGCCCCCCTGCCGTCCCGGCGGGGGGCGCGGCGGTGGCAGCGGGCGCGGGTGCGGACAGCACGGCGGCAGCCGGCGCGGGTCCGGACGGCGCGGGCGGCGGCGCGGCAGGGTCGTGGTCGCTGGTGGCGGGTTCGGCTGCGGGCGTGGGCTGCCCACCCGAGGCTCGATCGGGTCCGAGGTGTGCGAGCACGGTGCCGACCGCGACGGTCGTGTCCTCGCCGACGACGATCTCCACGAGCACCCCCGCGCCGGGCGAGGGCACCTCGGTGTCGACCTTGTCGGTCGCGATCTCGAGCAGCGGCTCCTGGTCGTCGACCGTGTCGCCGACCTGCTTGAGCCACCTCAGCACGGTGCCCTCCGCCACGGTCTCCCCGAGCTGGGGCATCGTCACGGCAACGGTGTCGTCGGGTGCGGGGGTCACTGCTGCAGCGCCTTCTCCACGGTCCGGGCGATGCTCTCCTCGGACGGCATCACCAGGTCCTCGAGCGAGTCCGCCGAGGGAAGCGGGATGTGCGGCGTCGTGATCCGCTGGACGGGGCCGTCGAGGTCCCAGAAGCACTCGTCGGCGGCGAGCGAGGCGATCTCGGCGCCCCAGCCCAGGACCTGCGGGTTCTCCTCGACGGTGAAGAGCCGACCGGTCCGCGACACCGACCCCAGGATCGTCTGGGTGTCCAACGGCACCAACGACCTGACGTCGATCACCTCGGCGCCGATCCCCTGTGCCGCAAGGCTCTCCGCCGCGGCGAGCGCCCTGGGGACCATCATCCCGAGGGCCACGATGGTGGCGTCCTTCCCGGGACGGCGGACCTTCGCGGTGCCGAGGGAGTCGATGATGTCGCCGTCCGGCACCTCCCCCTTGGACGCGTAGAGACCCTTGTGCTCGCAGAAGATCACCGGGTCGTCGTCGCGGATCGCGGCGGCCATGAGCCCGACGACGTCCTCCGGTGTGGAGGGCGTGACGACCTTGAGGCCGGGCACGGCCATCGCCCAGTTCTCGATCGACTGGGAGTGCTGGGCACCGAAGCGCAGGCCCCCTCCGTTGCCGGTCTTGATGACCAGGGGCAACGTGACCTGCCCGGCCGTCATGTAGCGCGTCTTGGCGATCTGGTTGACGACGATGTCCCAGCACACGGCGAAGAAGTCCGAGAACATGATCTCCGCGACCGGGCGCATCCCCGTCATCGCCGCACCCATGGTCGCGCCGAGGATGGCCTGCTCCGAGATGGGGGTGTCCACGACCCGCGCCGGCCCGAACTCGTCGAGCAGGCCCACGGTCGTCTTGAAGACGCCTCCGGCGCCGGCCACGTCCTCGCCGACGAGCACGACGCGCTCGTCGCGCCGCATCTCCTGGGCGATGCCGCGGGCCACCGCGTCCCGGTACGTCAGTTCCGCCATGACCATCCTCCATCTGCCCACACGTCGGTGAACGCGCTCTCCGGCGGCGGGAGCTCGCCCGCCTTCGCTTCCTCCGTGGCCTTGTCGACGGCGGCGAGGGCTTCGGCGTCGATGGCGTCGAGCTCGCCCTCGTCCACGCCGAGGCGCGTCAGCCGCGCCCGGTACACGTCCAGCGGGTCGTACGCCTTCCACGCGTCGACCTCCTCGCTGGGCCGGTACTTCCCGGGGTCCGCCCGTGAGTGGCCACCGTGGCGGTACGTCAGTGCCTCGATGAGCGACGGTCCCTCGCCGGACCTCGCCCGCTCCAGCGCGGCGCGTGCCGTCAGGTACACCTCGTCGACGTCGTTGCCGTCGATCACGACCGGCTCGAGGCCGTATGCCGCGGCCCGGTCCGCCGCGGGGTTCCTGACCGCGGTGATGTCGTAGATCGACGTGTACTCCATGTACATGTTGTTCTCGCACACGAAGACGACGGGCAGCTTGTACACGGCCGCGTAGTTGAGGGCCTCGTGGAAGGCGCCGATGTTGGTCGTGCCGTCACCGAAGAAGCAGACGGCGACCTGCCCCGATCCGCGCAGCTGGGCCGACCACGCCGCGCCGTTGGCGATCGTCAGGTGGGCGCCGATGATGGCGTAGGAGCCCATCATCCCGTGCTCGACGCTCGTCAGGTGCATGGAGCCGCCCTTGCCCCCGAGGAGTCCGTTGGCACGACCGAGCAGCTCGGCCAGGACCGGCGTCATCGGCACGCCGCGGGCAAGGGTGTGCGCGTGCCCGCGGTACGTCGCGAAGGTGTAGTCGTCCTGGCGCATGGCGCGCCCGAACCCGGCGGCGATCGCCTCCATGCCGAGCGAGAGGTGGCTCGTCCCCTTGACCAGCTGCTTCATGAACAGGTCGTAGGCGCGCTTCTCGAACAGCCGCATCTCGCGCATGCTCCGGTACATGTCCCGGCGGGTGGCGAGCTCGATGTCGGCGCCGTCGTGGCGCGTCGGGTCGTCCGGTGGCCGCACCACCGGGTGCTGTCCGTAGGGGTGGTCCTGCAGCGGTGCTCTCATGGTGCTTCCTTCACTCGGCGTTGGCGGGCTGGCGCTCGGCCGCAGCCGTGTTGAGGTGGGACTGGCTGTCGCGCAGGGTCGGGAGGTGGCCGCCGGTCGTGTAGTAGCGCTTGCCCGCGACGAGCAGCTCCTCGGCCGGGAACTTCGTGATGACCTCGCAGCCGTCCTTGGTGACGACCATCTCCTCCTCGATCCGGGCGGCACCGAGGCCGTCGGCCGCAGGCCAGTACGTCTCCAGGGCGAAGACCATGCCCTCCTCCAGCGTCTCCGGGTGTTCGAGGGAGGTCATCCGGCTGAAGATCGGCCGCTCCCAGATCGAAAGCCCGACCCCGTGCCCGTACTGCAGGGCGAAGGCGGCCTCCTCGTCGGCGAACCCGAACTCCTGCGCCGTCGGCCAGACCGACACGATGTCGGCGGTCGTCGCGCCGGGCTTCACGAGCTCGATCGCGCGGTCCATGAGCTCGCGGCAGATCGTGTACGCGTCGCGCTGGGCCCGCGACGCGCTCCCCACCGCGAAGGTGCGGTAGTAGCAGGTCCGGTACCCGACGAAGCTGTGCAGGATGTCGAAGAAGGCAGGGTCGCCGGGCCGGATGAGCCGGTCGCTGAAGACGTGCGGGTGGGGCGAGCACCGCTCCCCCGAGATCGCGTTGACACCCTCGACGTGCTCGGAGCCCAGGTCGTACAGGACCTTGTTCACCAGGCCGACGCACTCGTTCTCACGCACGCCCGGCCGCAGGAACTCGTACAGCTCCTCGTAGGCGGCGTCCACCATCGACGCGGCCTGCGTCAGCAGGCCGATCTCGTCCGGCGTCTTGACCTTGCGCGCCTCGAGGTAGACCTGCTGCCCGTCGACCACCTCGTGGCCGGCGGCCTTCAGCGCGGCGGCCACGGGCGGCTCCACGATGTCGACCCCCACCGGCTGCCCCTCCAGCCCGAAGTCGCGCATCACCTCGGCCACCTTGCGCGCCACGTCCTCCGCCCGACCGGCACCCGGGGAGATGGCGCCACGCAGGGTGGAGATGCCCGCCCGGTTGCCGTAGTGCTCGCCGCGGCCGGCCGCGCGGTGCGGCTCGTCCAGCCACTGCGCGTAGAGCTTGTGGTGGGCCGCGGCCGAGCCGAAGTCCCACAGCACCGGGTCGCCACCGCGGGGGAGGAGGGCGAAGCGGATCATCTTGTCCATGGCCCACGTCCCGATGTGGGTCCCGGTCATGTAGCGGATGTTGTGGAAGTCGAAGGTCAGCAGCGCCCCGAGGTCCGACGCCTCGAGCTCGGCCTTGAGCCGGTCGAGCCGCTCGGCGCGGAGGCGGCCCATGTCCAGGCGGCTCTCCCAGTCGACGGCGTTGGTGCCGTAGGTCGGTGAAACCATTGCGATCTCCTCGTCTCGGTGCGACCGCGTCGCAGGTGGGGGTGCAGCCCGGCTCACGCCGTGCGCCGGGTCGGCGCGCAGCGGGGGTGCAGGAGTGCGGGTTGGGGTCGTGTTCGGGGGTGCGTGCTGGGGGTCGGTGGGCAGGCTGGTCAGTGCGGGTGGGCGAGGTGGACGCCGGCACGAGCGCGCAGGTACTCCTGCGTCTCGCGCTCGCGCAGCTCGCCCTGCTCGTCGTAGGCGATCTCGACGAGCTCGAGGGTCAGGCCGTCCGGGTCGCTGAGGTAGACCCAGCGCCACCCGGCGAGCGGGCCGTCGTCGACGACGGTGATGTCGGAGTAGAAGCGAACCCCCTGGGCCTCGAGCTCGGCCTTGCTCGCCCGGATGTCGTCGACCCGGAAGCAGACGTGCGCTGCACCCAGGCTGTTGTTCGGCGGCGGCTGCGGACCCGTTGCCGGGTGCTCGTGGTACTGCAGCAGCTCGACCACGGTCTCCCCCGCCCGCAGCGTCGCCAGCCGCAACCGGGCACCCGGCACCCCGACACCGCGCGCGAGCTCGTCACCCTCGAACCACGGGGTGGGTCCGCTGGCCAGCGGCAGGCCCAGGAGGTCGTGGTAGAACGCGATCGACCGGTCGAGGTCCTCGACGACGAGCCCCACGTGGTGGATGGCGGTGACGGCGGTGGTCATGACCGGCGCTCCGTCAGGCCCGGCCGGCCGTCGGGGAGACCAGGACCTTGAGCTGGTCGCCCGTGGGGTTGACGAGCACGTCGAACCCACGCGTCACCACGTCCTCGAGGCCGATCTGCGTGGTGACGGCCTTGGCCACGGGGTACTTGCCCGAGGCGATCATCCGGATGATCCGAGGCCAGTCGGTGATGAGGTAGCACCAGCTGCCGACGTAGCTGATGTCCCTCTCGGACAGGCGCATCGCGTCCAGGGTGGCCGGCTTGGTGTGCAGGCCGGTCTGGACGATCTTGCCCCGGGTCCGGACGCTGTCCATCGCCGTCGTGAGTCCCGGGGTCGAGCCGGAGCACTCCGCCACGACGTCCGCGCCCCGACCCTGGGTGAGGTCGGCGAGGGCGTCGGCGAAGCCGGCGTCGGTGGGGTCGAGCACCGGCCCGACGTCGACCGCTCGGGCGAGCGCCGCGCGGTTGGGGTTCGGCTCGGCGATCACGACCGTGGTCGCTCCCAGCGCGTCGGCATACAGCGCCGAGAGGACCCCGATGGGCCCGGCGCCGGTGACGAGCACGACGTCGCCGCCGTGGATGCCCACGCGGTCGATGCCGTATGCCGCGACGCTCGCCGGCTCGACCACCGCGCCCTCCACGTCGCTGACGCTGTCCGGGAGGACGGCGACCTGGTACTCCTTCAGCACGGCATACTGCGCCAGCCCGCCGGTCTCCGCGGAGAGGCCGGTGCACGCGAACCGGACGCACAGGTGGCCCAGCCCCTCACGGCAGAAGCGGCAGCGGCCGCAGACGATGGCCGGCATGATCGCGACGCGGTCGCCGACCGAGACGTCCTCGACGTCCGGCCCGACCTCCACGACGCGGGCGGAGAACTCGTGGCCGAGGGTCTGCGGGAGCGTGGCGCCCGTCAGCGGGTGGGGGTCGACCGGGGTGACGATGGGGCCGACCATGTACTCGTGCAGGTCCGTGCCGCAGATGCCGCACCACAGGACCTCGACGAGGACCTCGTCGCGCTCCTTGATCTTCGGGGTCTCGACGTCCTCGACCCTGATGTCGGACTTGCCGTGGAAGCGTGCTGCGCGCATGGGGGACTCCTGGTTCAGAGGGTGGCGCGGGCGCCGCGGGCCCGGCCGTAGATCACGGCGGCGGCCACGATGAGCGCGCCCTGGAAGAGGTACTGCCAGGTCTGGCTGAGGTTGAGGAACACCGTCGCGTTGAGCAGCTCGACGATGAGCCCGGCGCCGAGGAGCGTGCCGATGAACGTGCCGCGGCCTCCGAGCAGGCTCGTGCCGCCCAGCACCACGGCCGTGATGCTGCTCAGGGTGTAGCCGATGCCCTGGTTGGGGTCGCCGATGCCGAGCTGGGCGAGCAGCACCATCGACCCGAGGAAGACGAACAGCGAGGCGCTGACGTACCCGAGGACGACGGTCCTGGTGACCTTGACCCCGACCCGGCGTGCGGACTCCTCGTCCGAGCCGACCGCGCGCAGCCTGCGCCCCCAGCCGCGGTAGCGCAGCAGGTACTCCATCACGACGCTGGCCACCACGAGCAGGATGAAGACGTTGGGGACGGGGCCGACGCCCAGCTGGAGGAAGCTCGTGACGCTGCCGGCGATGTTGCCGCCGGGCGCGCTGCGCAGCAGCAGGCTCAGTCCCTGCAGGCCGATGTATGCCGCGAGCGTCGCCGCCACGGGGGTGAACTTCGCGAACCTGATGAGCGACCCGTTGACCGCCCCGGTCCCGGCCGCGGCGAGGGCCATGAGCAGCACCCCGAGCAGCATCACCGGCACGGGCTTGCCGTCCACGAGGAAGAACGACCCGATGCTCACGAGGAAGCCGGCCAGGGGACCGACGGACAGGTCGATCCCTCCGGTCATCAAGGCGATCGTCTGCCCGAGGGCGATGAAGCCGAGCGCGGCGCAGGACATCGTCACGGAGGTGATGTTGAAGGCCGAGAGGTACCGCGGGTTCTGGGCGTAGATGTACGCCCCGAGGGCGACCATGACCAGGGCAAGCACCACGACCGGGGCGTAGTCGCCCTGGAGGAACCGGCTGGACCGCGTGGAGGCGGCGAGCGATCGCTGCTGCTCCTGCTTGGCCTTGACGTGCCCGGTGGCCCGGACCGCGGCGTCGATGAGCCGGTTCTCGGTCACCTCCTCACCCTCGAACGAGGCCACCGCGGAGCCGCGGGACATCACGACCACGCGGTCGCACAGGCCCTCGAGCTCCTTGGCGTCCGAGGAGGCGACGACCACGGGGACCCCGCTCTGGGAGACCTCCCGCAGGATCCGGTAGATCTCCGCGCGGGCCCCCACGTCGACGCCCTGGGTGGGCTCGTCCGCGACGAGCAGCTTCGGCTCGGACAGCAGCGCCCGCGCCAGGACCACCTTCTGCTGGTTGCCGCCGGACAGGGCCGAGACCTCGGTCTCCTGGGACGCCGTCTTCACGGCGAGCTTGCGCAGCTCCCCCTCGACGCTCTCGACCTCGGCCCGCCGGTCCAGCAGCCGGCCCTTGCGGAACCGGGTGAGTGCCGAGACCGCGGCGTTCTCGCGGACCGAGAGGGTCATCATCAGGCCCTCGACGTGCCGGTCCGCGGGCAGGTAGGCGGTCGCGTCGACCAGCTGCTTGTCGCTGTAGCCGGTGGACCCGATCCGTACCGTCCCGGTGAACGGCTCCAGGCCCGTGAGCGCCCTCAGCAGGTTGCTCTGGCCGTTGCCGACGATGCCCGAGATGCCGACGATCTCCCCGCGCCGCGCGGTGAAGGAGACGTCGTCGAAGCCGGGGCCCGAGAGGTTCTCCACCGTGAGGAAGTCGGCCCCGTCGCCCTCGCCCTGCAGCTTCGGGGGGAACGTGTACTCCAGCTGCCGCCCGACGATGAGCGCGAGCAGCTCGTCGTCCGTCACGTCCGCCACGTCCGCGGTGCCGCGCACCTTGCCGTCGCGGAGCACCGTGACGCGCTGGGCCAGCTCGCGCACCTCCGCCAGGCGGTGCGTGATGTAGACGACTGCGGTCCCGCGCTCGGCGGCCCGTCGCACCCAGGCGAAGAGGCGGTCGACCGACTCCGGGCCGAGGGGTGCCGTGGGCTCGTCGAGGATGAGGATCGACGGCTTGATGAGGATCGCCTTGGCCAGCTCGAGCAGGTGCCGCTGGGCGACACTGAGGTTGCCGACCCGGTCCTCGAGGTGCGCGGTGGAGCCCACGTCCTCGAGGACCTGGCGCATCGTCGCCTCCGCCCCGTCCGTGCCGGCCAGGTGGCTGGCCGGCACGGCCACGCGGATGTTCTCCGCCACCGTCATGTCGGGCATCACGGCCGGGTGCTGGTGGACGATGGCGATCCCGAGCGAGGTCGCCAGTGGCGGGGTGAGGACCGGGACCGCCTCGCCCCGGACCTCGATGGTCCCTGCGTCGGGGACGACCGAGCCGGTGGCGACACCCATGAGCGTCGACTTGCCGGCACCGTTCTCCCCGAGGAGCGCGTGCACCTCCCCGGCCCGCACCTCGAGGGACACGCCGGTGAGTGCGGCGACGCCGTCGTAGTGCTTGCTGACGCCGCTCAGCACCAGGGCGACTGCGTCGTCCTGCGCCGCTGGGCGCGGGTCCGGGATCTCTCGCTGGTCCGTCATGGGTCCGTCCTGGACGTCTGGGGGTCGGGCGGGCACGGGGTACGCCTCGATCGGGCTCACTTGAGGAGCTTCGCCTGGTCCTGGCCGGCCATCTCGGCCGAGAGGTACACGTCACCGGGCAGGCTCTTCTGGCAGGTGACGGGGTGCGGCTGGCTGCTCACCGAGTCCTCGAAGATCGGTGCCTTGAAGGTCGTGTCGGACGGCGTCTTGCCGCCGGTGGCCAGGGCGACGGCCCACTGCACCGCCAGCCGCGCGTTGTCGTTGCCGGTCGCGACGGTCATCAGCTTGAAGTTGGGGTTCTTCGCCTTGTGCTGGTCGTAGAAGCACGACAGCACGTTTCCGTCCGAGGTCGCGATCATCGGGATGGAGCGCCCCGACTTCTCGAACTCCGGGAGGGCACCGACCAGCGAGGGGCCGAAGTCAGAGACGATGGCGTCGATCTTGGGGTTCTTCGCGATCGCCGCGCTGAGGACCTGCTGGGTCTTGGAGGGGTCCCAGTTGGTGACCTCGAAGGGCTGCTGGCCGATGAACTTGTACTTGTTGGCGTCGAGCACGGACTTCATGCCCGTGAGCTCGTCGAGTCCCTGGCTGTTTCCGGGCGGGCCCGACAGGAAGAGCACGTTGCCGCCGTTGGGGAGGTTCTTCTGCAACCACTCGCCCCAGTGCTGGCCGTCGGTCTTGAAGTCGGCGCCGACCCAGACGCTGTAGTCCTTCTTCGCCTCACCGCCGGGGTTGACGCGGTACGGCACGGTCACCACGCCGGCCTTGTAGGCGCTGCGCAGGGCCGGCAGGATCGCGTTGCCCGCGTCGGGGAACACCACGAGGGCGTTGACGCCCTTGGCGACCATGCCCTGGATGTCGGAGATGGCCTTCTGGGTGTCGCCCTGGCCGTCGGCGTACGAGAAGCTGGTGACGCTCGGACACTTGGCGATCTCGTCCTTGGCCGCCGCCGTCGTCACCAGGCGCCAGCTGTTGCCGCCGAAGCCGTCGGTGAGGCCCAGGGTGACCTTCTTCGTCCCGCACCACGAGGGCGCACCGGGGACCGTGGAGCCGCCGCTGGACTGCGCGTCCGCGGTGCCTCCGCCGCCGGTCTGGCTGCAGGCGGTGAGGGTGGCAGCGATGAGGCCGCAGGATGCGAGCATCCGCATGCGGTTCGTGGTCGTCCTCGAGTTCATGGTGTGACCTTCCTTGGGCCGCAGAGCAGGGGTGATGGGATGACCGTGCGGTCAGATGGGTGGGGTCGGCGGTGCCGGGGGGTGGGACCGCGCGGGTGTCGGTCAGCCGGGTGAGACGGCCGTGCGTGGTGGACGCCCGAACCTGGCGCGCAGGCGGCGCCAGTCGATGGTGTAGAGGGCCACACCGACTGCGAAGGCGATCGACTGGACGAGGGTCTCGACGGCGTAGTTCACCCCGATCGCGAGGACGAACTGGTCGAGCTGGGTGAGGAACAGCGCGGCCAGCGCGGTGGCCACGATGTTTCCGCGACCTCCCAGGAGCGAGGTGCCACCCAGGACCACCGCGGCGACGGTGGGGAGCAGGTAGCGGTCGCCCTGGTAGGCCGTGGGCTTGTTGAGGATGCCCGCGAGCAGCAGGCCTCCGAGCCAGTAGTGCACCTGGGCGGCGACGTAGCCGCCGGCCCGGTGCCGCTGCACCCGGAGCCCGGTGGCCCAGGCCGCGCGGCCGCTGGCTCCGACCGCCTCGAAGCGGCGACCGGCCACCGTCCGCTTCACGAGCACGGTGGTGACCACGGTCGTCAGGACCGCGACGATCAGTGCGTTCGGCACGCCGAGGACGGATCCGCCCGCGAGGCTGGCCAGCAGGTCGGTCGTCTGGCGGGGCGTCCCGCCGGACACCGCCAGCACACCGGCATACAGCAGCGCGTTGACGCCCAGCGTCGCGACGATCGCGTTGAGACCGAGGCGGCCGATGAGCAGTCCGTTGACCGCCCCCGCCACCAGGACGAGCGCGAGCGCCGTGAGGGCCGCGGGGAGCACCTTGGCGTTGTCGCCGTATGCCTGGTGGGTCACCACCACGACGACGAGCGAGACCGAGCCCGGCACCGACAGGTCGAAGCCGCCCTGCATGACGACGAGGGTCTGCCCGATCGCCAGGATCGCCAGCACGGATGCGAACGGCAGCATGCTCTGAAGTGCGCCCGTGCTGACGCTGCTGGGGGCCAGCACGAGCGACACCGCGAACAGGAGGACGAGCGCGCCCAGCACCGTCGCGAGCCCGCGGGAGAGGGAGAGCCGCTGGCGGCCTCGCCCTGTCGTGCGCTGGTCCTCGGTGGTGGCCATGAGTACCTCCTCGTCGTTGAGGTGCCGAGCCGCGGTGCGAGCCGGAGCTCCTGCGGCGTTGCGTGTGACTTTACAAGCCTTGCAACGTGTTCACAAGAGGTTTACACCAATGGAATCGCGGAGTGGACTCAGCGCGAGGGGGCACCCGGAGCCCGGCCGTCGTACCGGCTCAGGTCGGCCATGTCGCGCGCACCGAAACCGTCGCCGACCGCGGCCCGCACGGCCTGCAGCACCGCCTCGGTGACGGGGGCCGGCCGCCCCAGCGCGCGCGCCTGCCCTGTCGCGAGGCGCAGGTCCTTCTCGACGAGGGCGAGGCTCATGGCGACCGGAGTCCCGGGGTCGAGGAAGGCCGCACGCTTGTACTGCACGTAGGGCGCCCCGACCACGCTCTCCTGGAAGACGGTGTACGCGTCGTCCCTCGCGATGTCCGCGGCCTCGGCGAGCTGGAGCGCCTCCGCGATCGCGGCGTTGAGGTCGTGCAGGACGAGGTTGACGGCCAGCTTCATGACCTGCCCGGCTCCCGCGTCGCCGACGCGGACGACCTTGCGCGCCAACGCTTCCAGCACGGGTAGGGCACGTTCGACGTCCGCGGCGGCACCGCTTGCCATGACGAGCAGGGTGCCGGCCTGGACTGCCGGGATGCTCCCGGAGACCGGGGCGTCGAGGAAGGCGATGTGCCGTGCGGACAGTCCTGTCGCGAGAACTCGGGCAGCGTCCGGACCGCTCGTGGCGTGGTCGACGACGACGCACGTAGGGTCGAGGGCGTCCAGGACGGCCGGGTCGAGCAGCACCTCCCGGGTCGCGGTGCCGTCCGCGAGGACGGACAGGACGACCTCGCAGCCGCGCACGGCGTCCTCGGGGCGGTCCTCGACGGCCACGAGCGGGTTCGACTCGGCCACCGCGTCGGCCCGCGCCCGGGTGCGGTTCCAGAGGACGACCGAGTGCCCCTGGTCGACGAGTCGGACGGCCATGGCCGCACCCATGCGGCCGGCTCCGAGGACGGCGACCCTAGCCACGGCTGGGTGCCACGAGGATCTTGCCGCCCGCCGTGCCGGCGGACAGCGGGCGGAACCCCTGCTCGACCACGGCATCCAGCGGCACCTCGGTGACCCCGAGGAGGCGGCCGAGAGGCCGGTCACGGAGCAGGTCGAGTGCCCGCGGGAGGTCCGTGGCGCAGACGTGCGCCACCGTCGTCGCGATGTCCACCTCACGCAGCACGACCCCGGCGAGGGCGAGCTCCTGCGGCTCCTTGGAGAGGCCGACGAGCAGCACACGTCCGCCCCGCGCCACGAGGTCGAGCGCCCTCGCGGCGGAGCCGGGGGCGCCCGCGCTCTCGATGACGAGGTCGACCGGCCGGCCGACCTCGCTACCCAGCTCGGCGCCCGACGTACCGGGCTCGATCTGGATGGTGCGGGTGGCACCCAGCTCCTCGGCAGCAGCGAGACGGGCGGGGTCGATGTCGGCGACGACGACCTCGCCGTCGTGCCCGCGGAGGCCGGCGAGGATGAACGAGCCGATGGCCCCGGCGCCCATCACGACGACGGTCTCCCCCGGCGCAGCCCCCGACCGCGTGACCGCGTGGAGGCCGACGGCGAGCGGCTGCGCGAGCGCGGCCTCGACATCGGGCAGGTCGGACGGGATCTCGGCGAGCGTCGAGGCGGGGGCGCAGACGCGCTCCGCGAGGCCGCCGTGGGTCGAGAGCCCGAGCGTGTAGTAGGACCGGCACAGGTTCGTGCGTCCGCGCAGGCACCACGCGCAGCTGCCGCAGGAGACCCCCGCACCGCTCGCGACGCGCTTGCCGACCCACTCCTGCGCCCCCGCACCGGCCGAGACCACGCGCCCCACGAACTCGTGGCCGAGGATGGTGGGGCCCAGGTGTCCGCTGCCGGGATGATGGGTCGTGAGCGGGACCATCATCGGCCCCTTGGAGTACTCGGTCGCATCCGTGCCGCACAACCCGTTGTACGACACCTCCACCAGCACCTCGCCCTCGGCGGGGACGGGCTCGGGAACGTCCTCGACCCGCAGGTCGCCGGCCGAGTACAGGACTCCTGCGCGCATCGTCGTCTCCTCGTCGTGGTCCGGCTCAGAGGGCCGCGTCGGAGGTCAGGTGCACCTTGACCTGGGTCTTGTCCTCGAGCACGGTGCGTATGCCGCGGTCCGCCTCGGCCAAGGGCACCTGCGCCGTGACGAGGGGGGTCAGGTCGACGCCCGCGCGGGCCAGGAACCGCAGCGTCTGCGGCCACACACCCGGCGAGCCGATGATGCCTCGGGCCTGCAGCTCCTTGGACTGGAAGAGGCCGAGCTGCGCGGGGACCGAACGCCCCACGTCGATCCCGACGTAGACGAGCCGGGCGCGGAAGGCGGCCACCTCCAGCGCGGACGCCATGGCCTGCGGCTGCCCGCTCGCCTCGATGACGACGGACGGCCCGTGGCCGGCCGTCTGCTCCTTGACCTCCTCGGCGAATCCGTCGGCCGTCGGGTCCAGCACCGCCTCGGCGCCGAGCGTGCGGGCCAGCTGGCCTCGCGCCTCGGTCGGCTCGGCGACCAGCACCCTGGCGTTCCGGCCGACGCAGGCCGCGACGACTCCGAGACCGATCGGCCCCGCCCCGTAAACGAGCACCGTGTCGCTGGCGTCGAGGTTGTCCGCGCGGACGGATGCGTAGTACCCGCAGCTGAAGGGCTCGACGAGGGCACCCTGCGTCCAGCTCAGCTCATCGGGCAGGTGGTGCAGCCAGGCGGCCTTCGCGACGAAGAACTCCGCCGCGGCGCCGCTGATGCTGAAGCCGAAGTGGTCGTTGCCGATGACGCACTCCCCCACGACCCGGTCGCCCGGGCGGAACCCGTCCACCTGCGAGCCGACCTGCACGACCTCGGCCGCCCACTCGTGCCCCGGGATGACCGGGTACTCGAAGGGGATGATGTAGCGCCCCTCGAGCAGCTCGATGTCGGAGTGGCAGACGCCCACGGAGCGGCTGGCGAGCAGCACCTCGTCCTCGGCGATGCGGGGGATGTCGAGCTCGTTGACCGCGTAGGCGGAGGGACCGGTGAACTGCAGGGCTTTCATGGACACCTCTTCGGGGCTGACGTCGCTGTCAGGACCGGCGCGAGGACCGGCCTATGTTCACGGGCACTTAACTACGGGGATGCCGGATCGTCAAGCCACGGTGTCCATCGCTGGGACGCCGAGGCGGCGGGAGGGCCCGCGACGGTGGGGCCTCGACGGTGGGGCCGCGGCGGGCAACGCTGTCCTGCTGCTGCGGCCTCGCGTCGGCTCCTGCGCCCTGGCGGCGGCAGCCGGTGGGATCAGCGCGGGTGGGCGACGAACCAGATGCCCCGGGCGGGAACGTCACCGGGGTTGGTCAGCAGGTGCGGCAGCGAGGAGTCCATCCCCATGGCCTCGCCCGCACGGATCGTGAAGACGTCGAACCCGGCGGTGATCTCGAGCTCACCCTCCAGCAGGTAGCCGAACTCGTACCCCGCGTGCTGGAGCATGGTCCCGTCGGAGGTGGAGCTGCTGTGCGGCGGGTACACGATCTCCATGAAGTCGAAGTCCGGTCCGGTGTTGGCAGCCAGCCGTTCCCAGACCACGCCGGTGTTCATCTCCAGTCGGGCCCGCTCCCCGGGGCGTGTCACCGAGACCCGGCCGTTGCCCTGGCGGGGGAATGCGGTGACCGGCGACCCGAAGTCGGAGCGCGCGGCCGGGCGGCCCGACGAGTCCGCGCCGTGGTGCGATCCGGGCTCCACGGTCCCTGCGTGATCGTCGCCCGATGGACCGGCCCCGGGACCCGGGTCGGGGGTCTCCGCGGCGAAGAGCTCGTCCACCGACACACCCAACAGCTGGGCCAGCGAGTAGAGCGTGGCGACCGACGGCTGCGACTTGCCGTTCTCCATCTGGGACACGAAGGACGGGGACACCCCGAGCTCGCGGGCGGCCGCACGCAGGGACAGTCCGGCCCTCGTCCGCGCCTCGCGCAGCCGCGGCCCCAGCTGGCTCATCGGCATCGACACCGCCCCTTCGCTCACGCCGTCACCGTACCCGCACGGTCGCGCCGCACGGCGCCGACGCGACGCTCCACTGCGCGCATCACACCAGCACCATCCCGCCGTCGGCCATGAGGACCTGGCCGGTGAGGTAGTCGGAGTCCGACGAGGCCAGGAAGAGCGCCGTGCCCAGGAGGTCGTCCGGCTGCGCGGGGCGCCCGCGCAGGATGTCGGCGGAGAAGGCAGCCATGGCCTCCCCCGGTCGCTCGGCGTCGCCGATCGCCACGAGGTCCTCGTCCAGGCGCTCCCACAGCGGCGTGACGACGACGCCGGGCGCGAAGGCGTTGCAGGTGATGTTGTGCTCGGCCAGGCCGCGGGCGGCCGCCTGCGTGAGTGCGTTGACGGCGAACTTGCTGGCGGAGTATGGAGCGAAGCTGGGGTAGCCCTGTCGGCCGGCGATGGACGAGGTGTTCACGATCTTGCCCCCGCCTGCGGGGATCATGCGCCGCGCCGCCTCCTGGATGCAGATCAGGGTGCCGAGTGCGTTGACGTCCATGATCGTCCGCCAGTTCTCCTCGGTGACGTCGAGCAGGTGCATCGGCACGTTGAGGCCGGCGAGGTTGAACATGACGTCGAGCCCACCCCAGCGCGACACGACCTCGTCCAGCGCGGCGGCGACCTGACCGCGGACGGTGACATCGACCGCGAGGCCGACGGCGGTCCCGCCGGCGTCCGTGATCGCATCCGCCACGGCCCTGGCACCCTCGACGTCGCGGTCGAGCACCCCGACCCGGGCACCCTCGCGGGCGAAGCCGAGTGCAAAGGCCTTCCCCATGCCGCTGGCGCTGCCCGTGATCGCGACGCGGACTCCCTCGAGGCGACCTGTCATGGCGCGCTCCTCCTCCCGTGGTGCGGTGGTCGACGAGCGGATGTTAACTGACACTTGACGCTAGCGTCCAGTGCCCGGCACCATGACGACGAGCCCGCGCCCGTCGGCCGTCCCGGGCCGCGCGGATGCGCCCCCACCCTGACAGGAGACGCCCATGAACCGCACCGCCCTGGTGGTCGGAGTGACCGGAATGGCTGGGTACCACTCAGCCATCGCATTGCGCGACAAGGGATTCGGCGTCATCGGCTTGGCGCGGTCCCGGCGGTACGAACTTCCCGGCGTGGAGCACGTGTATGCCGACGTGCTCGACCCGGAGTCGCTGCGGGGTGCCCTCGAGGGGCGCGATATCACCGACCTGGTGTTCGCCACGTGGCAGCGGCAGGCGACCGAGGCGGAGAACTGCAGGGTCAATGGTGCAATGCTGCAGAACACCCTCGACGTGGTCTGCGCGAGCAACCAGCTCACCCACGCCACGCTCGTGACCGGCCTGAAGCACTACCTCGGTCCCTTCGAGGCCTACGCCAGCGCGCCGGCCGACACCCCCTTCCGCGAGGAGCAGGGGCGGTTGCCGTTCCAGAACTTCTACTACGTGCAGGAGGACATCCTGTTCGAGGCGGCCGACCGGCACTCCTTCACGTGGTCGGTGCACCGTCCCCACACGCTCATCGGCTACGCGCTCGGCAACGCCATGAACATGGGCGTGACGCTCGCGATCTACGGCTCGATCTGCCGCGCGACCGGCGAGCCCTTCGTCTTCCCCGGCAGCCCCGAGCAGTGGAACGGTGTCACGGACCTCACCGACGCGAGGCTCCTCGGCCGTCACGTGGCCTGGTCGACGTCGGAGGCGGCCGGGAGGAACGAGGCCTTCAACACCGTCAACGGCGACGTGTTCCGCTGGCGGCAGATGTGGCCGCGCGTGGCTGCTGCGCTGGGCGTGGAGGCTGCGCCCTACCCGGGGCACCCCACGCCGCTGCGGGACCGGATGGGTCACGCCGACGAAGTGTGGGCGCGGCTGGTCTCCGAGCACGGCCTGCAGGAGTACGCCGCGTCGGACCTCGCGTCCTGGTGGCACACCGACGCCGACCTGGGGCGCACGGTCGAGACCTTCGCGGACATGGGCAAGAGCCGTTCCCTGGGTTTCCTCGACTACCAGGACTCGGCACAGTCGTTCCGCGACCTGTTCGCCGAGCTCCGGGCCGAGAAGATCATCCCCGAGGTCGCCCCGGCCAGCACCACGTCCAGCACCACGTCCGACACCGAGGTCACCGCGTGAACCAGAAGTCGCTCATCGAGTCCGTGCCGAAGGGTTTGTTGATCGGGGGGTCGTGGCGGGACTCCTCCGATGGGGCGACGATCGCGGTGGAGGACCCCTCGAGCGGGGCGACGATCACCCACGTGGCGGAT
>NZ_JBHUYG010000049.1:0-30364 GCF_042668795.1 Pedococcus sp. NPDC057267
CGGGTCCCTCGCGGACCCGGGCCGACGTGCGTCAGGCGTCGTAGCCCTCGGGCAGCAGCTCGCCGACCGGTGTCGCCGCCGCGATGCGGTTGGCCGGCGGGGCGAGCGGGCAGACCCAGCGGTAGTCGTAGACGCAGGACGGGTTGTAGGCGAAGTTGAGGTCGACGACCCAAGCCTCCCCGTCCCGGCCGAGGTCGCTGCCCTTGACCGTGTCGAGCACGTACCGGCCGGCGCCGTACGTCTCGCTCCCGGCCGACCCGTCGCGCAGCGGCAGGAACACCCCGCCGCCGTAGGAGTCGAGCCACCACACGGCCACCTCGCCGAGGTCGCCCAGCGTGACCGTGCCGATCCCGCTGAACGGCACGACCCCGTCGGTGCCGGTCGTGAACTTCCAGCCGTCGAGCTCGGCCGGCACCACCGGCACCGTGAACCGGAAGGCCGGGTCGTATGCCGCGTGCCGCAGCCGCTGCCCCGGCCGCCGCGCCGATGCCGGGTGGGTCTCGAACAGCTCGGTCCGCCCTCGCACCCAGAGGGCGTGCGCCTCCGCCGGCTCGCGCTCGGCGCGCACCGCGGCATACAGGGAGTGCACCTCACGGCGCCACGAGGCGACCCGGAGCGGCGGCGGGTAGGTGAGGTCGTCGTCGACGGCGGTCATGGGCGGCTCAGTCCTCCAGGGCGTGGTCGTGCACGAAGCGCTCGGCCCGGCGGTCGGGGACGAGCCAGGTGATCGCGACCGCGACGTAGGCGGCGACGCCGAGCCACGGCGAGACGAAGGTGCCGAGGATGCCCAGCACGTAGACGACCGGGCTGAGCTTGCCCTTGAGGTCGCGCCCCAGGGCTTGGCGGAGCAGGCTGTCGCGCCCCTCGCGCCGGAAGATCGCCAGCTGCAGCAGGTAGTACGCGAGGGCGGCGGCGAGCAGGTTGGCGCCATAGACGCCCACGGGCAGCGGGGCGAAGCGCGTGTCGTCCATCCACGCGGTCGTGAACGGCACCAGCGACAGCATGAACAGCAGGGCGAGGTTGGCCCAGAGGATGGCCCCGCTGACGTACCGGACCAGCTGGAACATGTGGTGGTGGTTGTTCCAGTAGATGCCGATGTAGACGAAGCTCAGCAGGTAGGTCAGCAGCCCCACGAGGGACGGCCGGAGCGCCTCGAACGTCGGCTCCTCCGGCACCTTGAGCTCCAGCACCATGATCGTGATGAGGATCGCCAGGACACCGTCGCTGAACGCCTCGAGCCGCCCGGTCCGCATGCGCGAAGTCTAGGCACCACAGGGGTGGGCGGGTCCCCTCGTGGCAGGGCCCGGTCATCGACGTCAGGCCTGCTGATGGACGGGAGCCACCTCGTGCCGGGTGGTCGTCGGGCCGGTCGTTGACGGCGCGGTCCGGGGCCAGGTCCAGGTCCAGCGCAGGATGAGGGCGAGGACGACCAGTTCCAGGACGACGCCCCAGCCGTAGTAGTAGAGGTAGGTCCCGCCTGCCACGTTGAAGACCGTGGGGGCGACGTAGAGCGCGGCCACGACGAGGTTGGCGATGCGGTTGGCGCGGGGTGCCAGTGCCGCCGACAGCACGACCATGAAGATCGGCACGGACACGAGGGTCAGCGCGCTGATCGAGAAGGTCTGCGAGAGGTCGAACGTGTGGACCTTGCCGCGGAGGATGTCCGTGATCGTGCCGGGCGTGTAGAAGCCGAGGATGTCCACGTAGGCGTAGAGGAGCACGAAGCTCGTCCACGCTGCGACGAGCTTGGCCCTCACCGGGAGTCGCTGGTCCTCGAGGGTGGTGGTGGGTTGGCGGGTGGTCATGGCGGGCTCCGTTTCGCTGGTGGGATCGGTGGGTCGACGATCGCCGAGTCGTGGTGGTGGCTGCATCCGCCCGGAGGCCGCTCCTCGACCGGCCGATGGCACGGTCCGCCTCTTGTACTTTCGGGGGGTACGCACGGCCACGCGCCTCCCTAGGCTGCAGCCGTGGTCACCGTCCGCCGCCGACTCTCCCTGTGGGACGAGCCGAGGTCTCCCGACGCCCCACCCGTCGGTCGTCGTGACTGGGTGCTGGCGGGGGCCTTCTCCGTTGCCGTCCTGCTCGAGGGTCTCCTCCGACCGGGCCTGGCCTGGCGGTACCCGGTGGTGGCCCTCGCCCTGCTGGTCGCACCTGCCTTGGCGTGGCGTCGGGACCGTCCCCTCGTGGCCGCCGTCGTGGGGTGGGGGGTCGCCGGGCTGCTGTCGGTCATCCAGCTGGGCGCGCCCGACGGGGACGTCGGGCTCGACACGATGACGGCCGTCCTGGTCCTGCTGCACTCGCTCGTGCGGTCGGGGTCGGGACGCGAGGCCGTGGCCGGGACGGCGTCCGTGACGGTCGTCGTCGCCCTGGGGATGTATGCCGCCTCGGTCGGGTGGGCGGAGCTCTTCGGCGGGATTGCCCTCCTGCTGTTCGTCGTCGCGCTCGCGGCGGTCTTCCGCTACCGCGCCGACCTCTGGCGCCGGCAGCAGCGAGAGGTCCGTAACGAGGAGCGGGTGGCGCTGGCGCGCGAGCTGCACGACACCGTGGCGCACCACGTCTCGGCCATCGCGGTGCAGGCGCAGGCCGGTCGCGTGGTTGCCGGGCTGCAGCCGGAGAAGGCTGCCGAGGTCCTGGCCGCGATCGAGTCCGAGGCGTCGCGGACGCTGGCGGAGATGAGGTCCATGGTGCGGGTGCTGCGCGAGGAGGACGCCGTCGCGTACTCACCGCAGCGGGGTGTCGCGGACCTGCCGACCCTGGCGCGCGCTGACGCGCCGCCCATGGTCGAGGTGTCGCTGGACGGTGCCCTGGCTCCGCTGGCACCGCCCGTGGACGCAGCGCTCTACCGGATGGCACAGGAGTCGCTCACCAACGCCGTCCGGCATGCCCGGAGCGCGACCCGCGTCGGGATCCACGTGTGCCGGGGGGGCGACGTCGGGAGGCTGCGGGTCAGCGATGACGGGCGGACCGATCCGGGAGCAGCGCCGGAGCCCGGGTTCGGCCTGCTGGGCATGACCGAGCGTGCCCACCTCCTCGGCGGGTCGCTCTCCGCGGGGCCGGGGCCTGACGGTGGCTGGGTGGTCGGGGCCGTGCTGCCGGTGGAGGCGCCGGCACGAGCATCCGTGTCGTCGTGGCCGACGACCAGGACCTCGTCCGGGCCGGCCTGGTGATGATCCTCGGCGCCCAACCGGGAATCGAGGTCGTGGGTGAGGCGGCGGACGGGCCCGCCGCCCTCGAGGTGGCGACCCGGCTGCGTCCCGACGTCCTCCTCGTCGACATCCGGATGCCCGGCCTCGACGGCGTCGAGGTGACCCGGCGGCTGGCCGGAGCGGACGTCACCGACCCGATGGCGGTCGTCGTCATCACCACCTTCGACCTCGACGAGTACGTCCTCGGGGCCCTGCGCGCCGGGGCCAGGGGGTTCCTGCTCAAGGACGCCGGGCCAGAGCTCCTGGTGCAGGCCATCCACGCGGCGGCCAACGGCGACGCCCTCATCGCCCCGAACGTCACCCGCCGGCTGCTGGCGACCTTTGCCGACCAGGTGCCGGCGGTACCGGTCCAGCCCATCGACCCGCTGACCGGACGCGAGGAGGAGGGGCTCACGCTGGGGGCACGAGGCCGCACCAACGCCGAGATCGCCGCCGAGCTCTTCGTAGGGCTGAGCACGGTCAAGAGCCACGTCGCCTCGCTGATGAGCAAGCTCGGTGCCCGCAACCGCGTGGAGGTCGCGATGTGGGCCCACGACACCAGACGAGTGCGAGCCGACTAGGGCAGCTCGAAAGAGTTGGCACGCGCGTGTAGTAGTGCGGATGTGGGTTCAAGGCCGCCACCCCGGACGAGATCCTTCTGCTAGTGGGGACCTCCCCCGGCGAAGGCCCTCATGGTGCGGCAACGCCCGCGGTACGTGCGGCGATGAGTCCGAGACACGCACAGGAGGTCATGACATGGCGACTCGCGAAGATGCTGCGCTGCTCGTGCAGCTGGCGCAATGGGGCGCGACGATGGGTCTCGAAGAGGCCCAGCAAGCGGTGTGGGCGGATGGGTTCGACCCCGAGACGGCCACCGTCGAGGACGTGCTGGTGTCGCGCGTGCTCGCGTGGGGCGAGACCATCGGAACCCTGACGAAGAACGGGGTCATGGACACCGAACTCGTGCTGGACTGGCTGTGGGTCGCGGGAATGTGGTCCCGGGTGGGACCTGCCGCTACCAAGGCCCGGGAGAAGCACGGGGTGCCCCAGCTGTTCGAGAACTTCGAGGCCCTGGCAGCCAGGCAAGGCGCCTGACCCCGCACTGGTTCGGGTTGTCACCCCTCTGCGCGTGTGTCAACCCGCTCCCCTGTCACCGCGTCTCTGCCTTGTCAGCGAAATGACGATCGGGGGCTGGTCATGGCGATCAAGCGAGCAATCCCGCACACGACACGTGCATGGCTGATCGCCACTGCCGCAGTGGTCCTCGCCCTGACGTCCGTGGTCGGGGCACTGAGCGTGCACGGCGCACCGACGGCCCAGCTCAATACCACCCCCACCACGGCCCGGACCCCCGACAGCCCGACGGCCCTCGCACGTCCCACGGCACCATCCGCCCCGAGCACCCCGACGCCAGTTCCTTCCTCCCGACCCCCTACCCGAGCAGCCGGCCCTCCACCACGACCCACCACGAGCCCGGCTCAGGAGCCGAGGTTGCTCTGGCCGTTCACCACCGAGTCCGCGGTGCTGGCCTGGGAGACCGCCTACCGGGCCGGCGGACATCAGCCCTGGCACCTCAGCGCGTGCGAGACCGCCGCAGCCTTCGCCCAGGTCGTGCTGCACCTGTCAGGTCCGGTCGTCGACCGGTGCGAGGTTCACGGGGACCAGGCGAAGGTGCTGGTGCGTCAGTCCGCCGAGCCGACCGTGTCCCCGCACGACACCACGATCAGGCTGCTTCGAATCGGCACCAACCCCGGCGGCTGGACTGTCGTCGCTGCCCCCGCCGCGAAATGAGTGGCGCGCGGGGGGGCGTCGGCTCACCCAGCCCGGTCGGCGAGCAAGGCGAGGAACCGCTCAGCATCGCGGACGCGCGGGATGTTGTTGAACATGACGTACGGCGAGGGCCGGCCGTCGATCTGGTCTCGAAGCCGGTGCAGCTCCTCATAGGTGTGGACGTGCCGTGAGCCCCCCGTGCCGTGCAACCGGTAGTAGGTCCTTTCCGGCGTGACCGTCTCGCCCTGCATGGGGTCCACGACGTGGACAAGGTCCAGCTCGGCGCAGAGCTCCTTAAGCAGATCGGTGGGCCAGTCGCCACGGGGTTCCCACAGCAGCGACCCGGCCGGCCTCTCCACCTGTGAGATGAAGCTGCGCAGCCGTTCGACGTTGTCGGTCGTCGGGCGGAAGCTCCTCGGGCACTGGAGCAGCACGGCGGTGGCCCGCAGGAGCCGGGCGCACTCGAGGGTCCGCTGCCAGGCCGCAAGGACCGTGGGAGTCGTTCGGAACGCTCCGACCTGACCCCGTGCACTGTCGGGCAGTGGCTGCTTCATGCGCCGGTAGGTGGGACTGCCGGACTCGTGGGTGACGACCTGCCACGCCTTGATGGTGAACTCGAAGCTCGGGGGCACCTGGGCACGCCACCGCGCCAGCACGGCGTCCGAGGGAGGTTCGTAGAACGTGTGCTGCACCTCGACGACCGGGAACCGTCGGACATACGACGACTGGGAGACCGTCCAACCACACAGCCCTACGCGAGCGTCCACCCCGCTACCGGTTCCGGGTGTCGCGAGCGTGGTCCACAACCCGGGGCAAGATCCTGTCGGCCACACGGCCGAGTATCCCTGAAGGGACACGCACTGGCTCGGCCACGCCAGCGACCTCGTTGTTCCGCAACGACCGGCAGTACCCGGTCAGAGCCAGTCCTTGCGACGGAAGAAGACGTAGAGCGCGATTGCCATGACGAGCATGACCGTGGTGGAGGCGTAGAAGCCGGCCTCGGTTCCGAAGCCGGGGTACGGCACGTTCTGTCCCATGAACCCGGTAACCGCTGTCGGCACGGCAATGATCGCGACCCACGCCGAGATCTTGCGCATGTCGTCGTTCTGCTGGACGGAGATCTGGGCCAGGTCGTCGGAGGCGATGGTCAGGTGCGTGCTCACCCGCGTCTGGAAGAACTCGATGACCCCGTGCAGCGACTCCCGCTGCCCGTCAGCCATGCTGGACACCATCTCGAAGCGGTCGGCGAGATCGGCGACGAGGGGCTCATGATCGGCTGGCAGGAACCGTGCCAAGCTCGCCATCCGGTCGTAGGTCGCGCTGCTGTGCACGGCGATCGTTCGGATGGCGAGCAGTTCGTACCAGACCTGGAACAGGTCCGTCAGGAACCCCTCGGAGTCCTTCATGACCTCTCCGGACATCACCCGCTTCTCGAGGTGTCCGGACTGTTCGGCAAGGCTCGCGATCATGTCGATCTCCCGGCGGGTCATCGCGGAGATGATCGCCGACGACAGCTCGAACGCCGTCCTGGGGTGGAACTTGCCGGCTTCGATCCGCTCCATCACGGCATTGGTGTCCAGGAAGGCGGCGGAAGGTGGGGCCTTGGGGTTGAGCGGCCCGTGGATCGTGACGAGGTAGTTCACCCCCATGAACTGGTCCAGCTCGATGTAGTGCACGTGACCGTGTTCGCCGAGCTGGGGGGCGTGCAGGACGGTGAACACATGGTCGTCATACGCCTGGATCTTGGAGACGTGGTTGCGTTGCACGCAGTCATGCAGCGCGATCTCGCTGAAGCCGAACACCCGGCCCAACACGTCGGCCTCGTGGAGGCGGCACTGCGGGATGTCTATCCAGACCACACCCTCACCGGCGACGAGCAGTTCGGGCAGCTCCTCCTCGCAGCGGCGCGTCAACCCGGACTCATCGATCACATAGACATCCATGACAGCCTCGCTGACCGGTGGATAGCTTTCTGTTCAGTCTAGGCGGCCGGCCGATTTCGTGACCTCCCTCGACGACGCCACGGGGCGGAGGGCCTTGGCGCTGCCGGGTGTGCAGTCCGAGGGCGACACCCAGTCACACAACGTGGGAAGACGTCGGCCAACGTTATGAAGGTGTGGACAAGGGCCGCGCGCCTCAACGCGGGCGGCGACGCACACCATCCACCGCGCCTGGCCTCCACCGCCCCCTAAGTGCGCCCCATAGCGCCCACTGAGAGCGCCCCACTCCGCCGCAGATCGGCCGACCCTGGGTTTCGGTCGTTTGCTCCGGGGGCGGCCAAGCCTGTCTTTCTTGAAATGTGGCCACGAGCGAGGCTTAGTTGCGCTACGAATTGTCGCGAACGGGACCTTGCGTTCCATCGTCGGCACATCCCTTGCGGCGATGAGGACTGGTCGGTGGCAGCCGCTAGGGAAATGAGATACGTGGCAGCGTCGGTGCCACGCGCGATCAGGGGTGATGGGTGTGGCAACGATTGAGTACAAGCCGCGAGGCCACGGTTTCGAGAGCCGGCTCGCCGTCGATGGGTTGGAGTTGCTTGTCCGTGGGGCGAGTCTTGAGGACTCCGCACCTCAGCTGACCGGCAGCCCTGAGCTGATGAGCAACGTAGCGCTAACCGCACTCAATCTCGGATATGCGGCCAACGAGCTTGCCTATCGGCGCTCGCGATCACCAGAGAAGCGGGCCAGCCACCGCAAGGCGGCTGACAGGCAGCGCAAGGAACTTCTTGCCCTTGCCGACTTCGTAGCGCGACTCGATGACAGGACGACCACTGCATGGTGTTCCGGTTGCTTTGTGAGAGCGGCCCGCAAACATGTGCGTGGAGCCGACCGTCCCATGGGCACGTATCTCTGCCAAGAATGCGGAACCTCGACCGTCGAGTGTGCGGTGCCCGGCTGCCCCCACCATGCCCTCGTCGTGCCAAGCGCCCGCGTCACGTTGTGTTACTGCGCCGAGCACCACCATCAGGTCCCAGGGTTCCAGAAGCTGGATGCCACCATGGACACTCTCGGTGACTATCGCGAGTTCCTGAAGCACGAGTCGCGCAACGCCGATCGCATCACCAAGGTTGCCGCAGGAACTATTGGCGCTGCGGCCGTCATAGCCCCCGTGGCCTTTTTCGCTGCCCCCGCTCTGGGGGCAGCACTCGGGAGTTCCATGCTCGGCGGTTCTCTGACTGGTGCCGCGGCCACCAGCCACGGCTTGGCCATGCTCGGCGGAGGCGCAGTAGCTTCGGGAGGCTTGGGGATGGTGGGCGGCACTGCAGTCGTCACTGCCACGGGCACCGCCTTGGGCGGCGCATTGGGTGCCACGACAGTGACCGCATATACAGGCGCCGACCGGTCGTTCGCCATCGAGCTTGTACGTCCTGGTTCGGGGAATCCTGTCGTCTTCGCGACAGGATTCCTGACCCAGGGCCGTTCCGCGTGGTCGGAGTGGCAACGCCTCATCGACACCCGGTATCCGAAGGCGCCCGTCTATCAAGTGCACTGGGGTGCCAAGGAACTGAAGGACCTCACGGCGCTCCTGGCGTCTAGCGGTTCGAAGGCAGCTGTCAGGGCCATCCTCATCCAGGCGGCGAAGCGTGGAAGCAAGGGACACGGCCTTCCCGGCATCGGTTGGGTGCTAGGCGCGCACGGTGTCGCAACCAACCCCTGGACGGTGGCGCGGGCCCGAGCCGACATGACTGGCGCTGCCCTGGCGTCGCTGATTGCACGGACCGACGAGGGGCCATACGTGCTGATGGGTCACAGTCTGGGAGCCCGCGTGATGGTTTCCGCGGCGCAAGCTCTTGGGACTCGCTCTGGTCCTCCCAGCATTGAGTCGATGCACATGCTGGGAGCAGCCGTCGGGCGCGAGGGTGACTTGCGTGCGCTCAAAGCGTCTAGTTCGGGGAATATTTGGAACTACTGGTCCAGCAACGACATGGTTCTGCGGTGGCTGTATAGCCTGGCCGAACTGGGTGAGGTGGCGGCGGGCCAGACGGGGTTTGCCACGAAGCTCCCGGGCATTAAGAACCGTAATGTGAGCCGATTTGTGAAGAATCATTCGGAATACGTATCGGCCGTGACCTTGGCGCAGTGACCAGGCGCCGCATCCCGGAGGGGTTTCGATCGCGCGAGTGATACCGCCGCAAGGCGGGCACAGGATCACTCGCGACCATCCCCATACGCGGAACCACGCGACCCGCGGGTTCGGCCCAGCGCAGCGGTTGCGGGCCGATGTCAGCGTTGACGTTGGCATACGCCGCGCCCATGCCGCGGTCGACGACACGCCCGCTCGACCAGCCAAGGCTGCCGTTCGCCGCCGCTGCGGGGCTCGTTGACAGCGCACCGTCACGTCGTCAGGTACGCCGAATTGCGTATTGACGAGGGCTCCCGTCGAGCGTATTCCTTAGAAGTCTAAAGATTGGATCTCTAAGGGATCCGCCGACCAAGGAGGTAGAGATGACGGCAACACTGCTCGTGCGCCACACCGTCGACAGCTACGACGACTGGAAGCACGTCTTCGACGGTCATGAGGCGAACCGCCGCCAGCATGGCGCGACCGGGCACCGGGTACTCCACGATGGCAACCAGGTGACGGTGCTGATCGACTTCCCCGATCGCGTCTCGGCCGAGGGGTTCGCCTCTGATTCCGCTCTGCCCAAAGTGATGAGCGAGGGCGGCGTGACGGGTGCGCCCGACATCGCCTACCTCGAGTCGTCCGAGCAGCTCAACTATTGAGCAGGTCCCAGACGGACGTGCCCCCGGCCGACCGGGGGCACGAGCCGACTGCCAGGCGGGTCGACCGCCGCGCGTTCGCCCGCGAGTTCCCGTCCGGTGATCCATCGGCAACCGAGTGCGCGCAGAACCTGATGCTCGCCTCGAGTCGGTTCACCGATGTCGACACCCGCGCCTTGCGTCGGCACGGCCTGTCCCTGGCGGCGCGGATCCTCCTCGCGACCATCGAAGGTGCTGGCGAGCCGTTGCCCGCGAACGTGCTCGCTGAACGACTGCTCGTCAGCGGCGCGAGCATCACCTCGCTGGTCGACACCCTGGAACGCCGGGGTCTGGTCCGGCGGGTGCGGCCCGACCACGATCGCCGCCTCGTGCTCATCGAGCTGACCGATGCGGCCCAGCCGGTGATCGACGCGTATCTGGCCGAGGTGACCGCGCTGCACGCCGCAGAATTCTCGATCTTCACCGCCGACGAGCGGGAGCAGCTCACCGTTCTGCTCGCACGACTGTCGGCACACCTCACCACTCTTGACCTCGATTCGATCACCGCAGCCGCGAAACCACGCAGGGCCAGGGCGCGCCAGCGGAAAGGAGCACCCCATGACTGACATCCCGCAGACCACGACGCGCCCCAACCGGCGTGGTTTTCTCGGACTCGCCGCGCTCGTGGCCGCCGCGCCTGCCGCAGCGGCCATACTCGGCCCGGGAGCCATCCCGGCAAGCGCAGCGCCCGCCACCGGGGCCTCGGGCGACGACCTGCCGTCGTACGCGCCCGTTCCGCCGAGTGCCTTCGGTCCGGCGCTGAACGCTGATGGCTACTTCGTCGGCCCGATCAAGGACAACCTGTACTGGGTGACCGACGGCTTCTACCAGTCGATGTTCCTCGCCACCGCGCACGGCGTGGTCGTCGTGGACGCGCCTCCCACCATCGGTCACAACCTGCTGCGGGCGATCAAGCACGTCACCGCCCAGAGCGGTACACCGTCGACCGTGACCCACCTGGTGTACTCGCACTTCCATGCCGACCACATCGGGGCCTCCTCCATTTTTGGCGACGACGTGGTCCGCGTCGGACACGAGCAAACCCGACGGCTGCTGCTCGAGGCCGGCGACCCGAACCGTCCGGCCCCCACGCTGACGTTCAAGGAGCGGCACGTCCTCGAGTTCGGCACCGATCGGCTCGAGCTGGCCTACCACGGCCCGAACCACACCCCGGACAACATCTTCATCTACGCGCCAAGGCAAAGCACGCTGATGGTGGTCGACGTCCTCTTCCCAGGGTGGGTGCCGTTCAAGAGCCTGGCCGTGTCACAAGACATCCCAGGCTGGGTGCGCGCACACGACACCGCCATGGGCTACCGCTGGACAACCCTTGTCGGCGGCCACCTCGGTCGCCTCGGAGTCCGCGCCGACGGCGACCTGCAGCGACAGTACATCCGGGACCTGGACGCAAGCACCAAGCAGACGTTGGCGTCCCTCGACCCCACTCCGTTCTTCCAGAAGTACGGGCCCTCGGGCAACGCCTGGGCGATCTTCAAGGCCTATCTGGACACGGCCGCGCAGCAAGCAGCCGCCCCCGTCGTCGACAAGTACCTCGGCACGCTCGCCGGAGCAGACGTCTTCACCGTCGACAACGCCCACGCGCTGTTCGAGTCACTGCGCATCGACGCCGGCGCCCTGGGACCGTTCGGGATCAGGCCCTAGACCCGGCAGTCGTCCGGGGGCCGGTGTGGTTCCACCGCGGACCCGGTCGCTACGGCTCTCGGGTCGGTCTTCGCCTCAGATGTCGAACCGCACGCCCGTGAGCTCCTCGCTGACGCTCCACAGTCGACGGGCGAGGTCGGGGTCGCTCGCCAGCGAGCTGAGCTTCGCGGGGCCCACCTTGCCGCGGACCTCACCCGGCCCCTGCGGCCCGCTGTACGAGCCCGCGGGAGCCGCAGTCGCGGCATACAGGATCGACTCGGCTCCGCCCTCGGATCCCGGGAGCACGAGGCGCATGAGGGGCGGTGCAAAGGTGCGCACGATCCATCGCGCACCCATGCCGTCGCGACTCGCGACGAGGTTGGTGACGGCCACTCCCGGGTGGGCCGCTGTCGACGTGAGGGGTGATCCCGCGGCAGTGGCCCGGCGGTGGAGCTCCAGCGCGAACAGGAGGTTGGCCAGCTTGCTGCGACCGTACGAGACCCTCGGGTCGTAGTCCTCGGGGGGATTGCCGTCGACGACCCGGGCGTCACCCTGGTGGTGTGCCACTGAGGCCACGGTCGTCACCCGCGGCGAGGGAGCCGCCAGCAGTGCGGGCAGCAGCCGAGCCGTCAGCGCGAAGTGCCCGAGGTGGTTCGTCCCGAACTGGAGCTCGTACCCGTCGACGGTGGTCCGGCGCGTCGGAGGCGCCATCACGCCGGCGTTGTTCACGAGCAGGTCGACCGGGCCGTCGACCCGCGCTGCGAACTCGCGCACCGACTCCTGGGACGCCAGGTCGAGAGCTTCGACGGTGGTGCTGCCGTTGATCCTTGCGGCGGCCGCGCGGCCCGCGTCCAGGTTGCGGACCGCGAGGATGACGTGAGCGCCGTGTTCGGCCAGAGTCCGGGCCTCCACGAACCCGATTCCGGAGTTGGCGCCGGTGACGATGGCGGTCGTGCCGCTCAGGTCGGTGATCTCGGTGGGCTTCCAGGCCATGGTCCACTCCCGCGGGTCGGTCGTCGGCGCCCGCGGGTGATCGCCGGCCCTTGCAGCGTATGCCGTGCGGTGGTCAGTCCTTGTCTTCAGGTCCCAGAGGCGTGGGGCGCGGACCCGTTCACCGTCCGGATGAAGTGGAGCGCTTAGCGACCACTCACACGCGGTTCTCCACCTGTGAGATGTGCGGTCGAGTCCTCGCTCGGTGGTCGCCCGACGGGTGCGTCCCTTCGCCGCGTTCCAGACGAGGCTCCCGAACCTCAGACAGCTGCGTCTCGGGCTCCATCAGTCGCATTGCTCGCGGCAACTCTCGCGGGGTCTAGGCTCGCCGCGAACTCGGCCCTCAGCTCGAGCCGATCGTCAAAGTCACCGTTCAGGTTCTTGAACAACGCATCAGCGAGACGGTGCCCCATGGGTCGGAAAGTCACATACGTCAGCCCACCCGACACAACCCCGCCGACCACGGGGAGTGCCTTCGTGATCGTCTTCTCGACGGTCTTCTTCGTGACCTGCTTACCTATCAGCGCCCCGATCTTCTTAACCAACGGGTACCAGGCTGTCTTAGTCAGTGCCTGAGCCGCGACCTTCTTGCCGACGTTTGCTCCGGCGGCCTTCGAGGTCTGCGCCACAAGCGCTGCTGCTCCAGCTGCGCCGAACATGGCGCCGAGGATCTGTGCGGCCTCTGACAGTTGCCCACCGCCGTCAAAGAGGTCGTCTTCGCCAAAAAGGTAGGCAATCTGCTGGGCGAGATTGATGGCGAACCCGAAGTACTGCACGACGTCTGCGCCGCCAGCGGCGACCATGACGACGGGGTTGCCCGGAAGACCCGTAGCGAAGGAGGTCAGGGAGGTCTTGGTGGCGCTGCTCTTGATGATCCCGTTGGCCTTCTGCCGCAGCGACTCAGCCGTGTATACGGTTTGAGGACCACAATCGAGGATTACGTCGAGGTGCGGGGAGGCCGCGAAGTGCTTACGGAGGAACGCCTCGCGGTCGACTCGAACGACAGGCAGCTTCGAGACCGCACCAATCGTCTGAAGAGCGGTCGAGTAGAGCTTGTCCTGAGACCTGTCGTCCATAGCGGAAGACATTAACTATGGAAGGGTATGACCACCTCGGGTTCGGCCAAAACCAGACAAACTATGCGGCCACGGGCCGCATAACCGTTCGCGGTCCCCTAGACCCTGCAGAACCGGCGGTCCACCCCCTTTCTTTAAGAATCGGGCGGCCGAAGCGTCCACGTCGGCCTTTCGCTAGGTCCGTCACATCGCTGCGCAGCGTCAGGGAGCGCGTGCTGACGTCGGCAGTGGGTCCTAATCTTGCCGCGTGCAGGGTGTGCAGGTCGTAGACACGGCGTTTGACTTGCGAGCCGAGGTGGGTGACCGGGATCCGGATATCTTCAGCAAGACGTTGCGGCTCTATCACCAAGTTCTGTGGAGTCGGCAGTTGCCTAGCGGCGGCACGTTCTCTTTGGACGCGAGGTTGCGACATGAGTCCCAACTCGGCTCCTTTCAGCTCAGCAGCGACACGATCGTCGCGACGTACGCACGGTGGAAGGGTCCGCTCCGCCTGCTCACCGTGGTCAGCGCTGCGCCCCCTGCGGAGGTGGCGGCCTTCAACCGAGCTGCGTCCGCAGTCGGCGCTTTTCTCGTCTTCCCCCTGGGCAGGCGCTCCGCGGCAGAGCGACCGCAGTCCATCAACCAGGCCCGCGGCATTCATCCTGCCATCCGCGACCGTTTTGACCTGACGCTCGAGTGCATCCGACGGCACTACCTGTACCTCGATAGCCCATTGGACGACGTCCTTGGACGTCACCGTGACTTCTTTGCGCTCTTCCGTGACTTCCGGGGGTACGTCGATCACTTCCTTCTCAACGACTTGGTCGCCAGCGACTACGAGGCTGTCACCCAACTCAAGACCTTCGACGAGTTCACCGGAGACCCTCTGCCGTGCGGGAGCGTCGAGGAGTACCGGACCTACATGGCGCGATCAATGGCCTTCATCGCGGCTCGAAACGCCCGCATCCATCGACACGCCAGTCTGCTGTCGGCTGATGAGCGGTAACGGTCACGGCCGATCGGTCCTGCCGATCTGGGACCGGGCCGCTCCGGGGCAGGCGTCCGTTCGTTGTCGGAGCCCTCTCATACCGTCGTCGAGGTGGGAAGACCGAGGCGGTACACAGACGAGGTCCTGACGGCAGCGGTTGCTAGATCGGACTCCATCGCCGGCGTTCTGAGGTACCTGGGGTTGGCTCAGGCCGGGGGGACCCATGCCCTCGTCTCCCGGAGGATTCGGGAGTACGGACTCGACACCAGTCATTTCGTGCGCTCCCGGGGTGGTGTCCGCAAGCCATTGGACGTCGCGGCGATCCTGACGCCCATCCCATTCGGCTCTCCGCGTCGCAAGCCGGAACAGCTCAGAAAGGCCCTGCTCCATCTGGGGGTCTCGCCCGAGTGCCAGCTTTGTGGTGTCGGTCGAGTCTGGCGCGGCATCTCGCTGACCCTGCACGTGGACCACATCGACGGTGACTTCCACAACAACCGAGCGGACAACCTGCGCTTCCTCTGCCCGAACTGTCACAGCCAGACCGCGACCTATGCGGGTCGCCAGAAGGGCAGATACGGGTCACCTCCCAAGGGTGGCAACACCGAGGAGGAGTGAGCGCTCTCGTACACTCCTTCACCGAGCCAGAGTGGTGGAATGGTAGACACGCGGCACTTAGGATGCCGTGCCCAAGGGCGTGGGGGTTCGAGTCCCCCCTCTGGCACGCGTAGCGGCGTGCAGCTGTGCCGGCGCCGCGGCCGTCAGCCAAGGAGCTCGCGCAGGTGCGGCACCATCGCGCGGAACGCCTTGCCGCGGTGGGAGATCGCGTTCTTCTCCTCGGGGCTCAGCTCGGCCGCGGTGCGCGTGTCGCCCTCGACGACGAGCAGCGGGTCGTAGCCGAAACCGTTGGCACCACGCGGTTCCCGCGCCAGCGTCCCGCGGAAGTGGCCCTCCGCCGACCGCAGCGTCCCGTCCGGCAGTGCCAGCACCGCCGCGCAGACGAACCCAGCCGCCCGGTGCTCGTCCTTGACGTCGGCGAGCTGGTCGAGGAGCAGCTGCAGGTTGGCCAGGTCGTCCCCGTGCCGTCCCGCCCAGCGCGCCGAGAAGATCCCGGGAGCGCCACCGAGCACGTCGACCGCCAAGCCGGAGTCGTCGGCGAGCGCCGGCAGCCCCGTGTGCCGCGCGAGGGCGACCGCCTTGAGCCGGGCGTTCCCCTCGAACGTCACCTCGTCCTCGACCACGTCCGGCGCGCCCTCGAACTCCGACGCCCCGACGATCTCGAGCCCGAGCTCCTCGACCACGTCGGCCAGGATGTGGCGCAGCTCGACGACCTTGTGCTGGTTGCGGGTGGCGAGGACGACCTTGGTCACGGCAGCGCTCACAGCTCGCGGGCGCGCGGCGTCGTCGCGAGCGCGGCCTGCTGGGCGGCCGTGAGCGCGGCGCACCCGACGGTCGCCTTGTCGAGCAGGGCGTCGAGCATCGCGCGGTCGAAGGCGCCGTTCTCTGCGGTGCCCTGCACCTCCACGAACCGGCCGTCGCCCGTCATGACGACGTTCATGTCGGTCTCGGCGGTCGAGTCCTCGGGGTAGTCGAGGTCGATGACCGGCTGCCCGTTGACGATGCCCACCGACACGGCCGCGACCGACCCGGTGAGCGGCTTGGCGTCCTTGGCGATGAGCCCCTTGGCACGCGCGTCCTCGATCGCGTCGACCAGGGCGACGTACGCCCCGGTGATCGACGCGGTGCGCGTGCCGCCGTCGGCCTGCAGCACGTCGCAGTCGAGCACGATCGTGTTCTCCCCCAGCGCCTTGGTGTCGATGATCGCGCGCAGCGAACGGCCGACCAGGCGGCTGATCTCGTGGGTACGACCGCCGACCTTGCCCTTGCGGGACTCACGGTCCGAGCGGGTGTTGGTCGAGCGCGGCAGCATCTCGTACTCCGCCGTCACCCAGCCGGTCCCCTTGCCCTTGAGCCAGCGCGGCACGCCCTCGGTGAAGGACGCCGCGCACAGCACGCGGGTGCGCCCGAACTCCACGAGCACGCTCCCCTCGGCGTGGTCGAGCCAGTTGCGGGTGATCCGCACCTCCCGGGTCTCGTCCGGGGTGCGTCCGTCGTGGCGGGCCTGCTGCGTGGTCGTGTCAGTCACACGGCCAAGGCTAGCCGCGTCGGTGGGCCGCCCTAGGCTGGCCCCATGGCAGCCACCGTCCGCATGGGAGCCCACGTCGACTCGACCGACCCGGTCGCCGCCGCCCAGGAGCGCGGGGCGGGACTCAGCCAGTTCTTCCTCGGCAACCCGCAGAGCTACAAGGGACCGGTCGTGGAGTATGCCGGGGGCGCGGCCGCCCTGCGCGAGGCCGCCGAGGCGGCCGGCGTCGACCTCTACGTCCACGCCCCCTACCTGATCAACGTCGCCTCGACCAACAACCGCATCCGCATCCCCAGCCGCAAGCTGCTCCAGCAGTTCGTCGACGCAGCGGCCGAGGTCGGCGCCAAGGGCCTCATCGTCCACGGCGGCCACGTCGAGTCCGAGGCCGACGTCGAGAAGGGCTTCGACAACTGGCGCAAGGCCGTCGACGCCACCGACCTCAAGGTGCCGCTGCTGCTGGAGAACACCGCCGGCGGCGACAACGCCATGGCGCGCACGCTCGACCGCATCGCCCGCACCTGGGAGGCGATCTCCGCCGCCGACGGGTCCGAGAACGTCGGCTTCTGCCTCGACACCTGCCACGCCCACGCCGGCGGCATCCCCCTCGCCACCGCGGCCGAGCAGGTCCGGGCGATCACCGGCCGCATCGACCTCGTGCACTGCAACGACAGCCGCGACGAGTTCGACTCCGGCGCCGACCGCCACACCAACCTCGGCGAGGGCCTGATCGACCCCGACGAGCTCGTGGCCGCCGTCCGCTCGGCCGGGTCACCGGTCGTCATCGAGACCCGCGGCGGCCTCGAGGGGCAGATCGCCGACCTCGACTGGCTGCGCGAGCGCCTCTGACCGAGGCCGACCGCCGACCGCCGCTCCCCGGGCGTCAGTCCCGCGGCACCGTCTGCTTCGCCAGGAACCCGCGGATCTCCTCGCGGGCGGTGAGCCGGATCTCCGGCCCGTGCGTGAAGGCCGCCGTGGTGTACTCGAGGTCCGCGAGCCGGTGCGCCGTCCGCTGGGTGAGCCGGAAGTCGGTGCAGAACGACTTGATCGGCCAGCGCAACCCCCGCACGTTGAAGATCGAGTCGCCGGTGATCAGCACCCCCGACGAGCGGTGCAGGTATGCCGCGTGGCCGGGTGAGTGCCCCGGCGTGTGCACGACCTCGAGGCCACCTGCGATGAACCCGTTCACGTAGTCCCCCACCAGGGGGATGCGCCACACACCGGGCGCGAGCTGGACGGTCGCCGACTTCGCCATGCTGGCAGCGTAGGTCAGTCGGCCAGGTCGGGCGGCCAGACGACCCGGAACCGCTCGAAGCAGACCTCGAGGTCGTCGGAGAACTCGACCCCGATCCGCTCGCACTCCCGCCGGAAGTAGGTGCGGTGCCCGTCCAGCCAGGTCGCCAGCGTCCGGTCGTACTCGCCCTCGTCCCACGCGAACTGCTCGTCGACGCTGTGCAGCGGCCCGACCCTCAGCTCGGTGGCGCGCAGCACGGCGCGCGGCTGCCCGGACCCGTCGCAGGCGACCCAGTGCGAGCCGATGCGCGGCAGGGACTCGCCGTCCGCGGCATACCCGGCGACCAGGCCGGCCGTCGCTCGCTTGGGGCCGTCGACGACGAAGGCGATGAGCTTGTCGGCCAGCTCGGGGCTGTCCCCGAAGCAGGCGACGACGAGGTCGTCCTCCGGCGGCAGGCCGGGGGTCGCCTCGCGGAAGGCCGCGAACATCGCCGCACCCGCGGCGTGGTCGATCGGGACGGGCTCGCTCATGCCCGCCACCCTAGGCGCCGGCTGGAGTCCGAGCTCTGATCTCCCAGACGGCGCCGGAGGTGGCGACCTCGAGCGGGCCGTCCCACACCGCGGCGGCCTGCTCCCGGCAGACCTCCGGGTCGTTCCAGGCGGGGATGTGGGTGAGCACCAGCCGCTCCACCCCGCCGGCCTCGACCGCGGCGGCGGCGGCCCGGCTGCCGGACAGGTGGATCCCGGTGGCGGTGTCGCGGTCGTCGACGAAGGCGCTGTCGACGAGGGCGAGGTGGGCGCCGGTCAGCAGGGGCGTGAGCGCGTCGCAGGAGTCGGTGTCGCCGGTGTAGGCCAGCACGGCGCCGTCGGCCTCGACCCGGAATCCGTACGCCTCGACTGGGTGGTGGACCCGGTGCGAGGTGACGGTCAACGGCCCGACCGTGGTGACGAGCGTGTCGGACAGCTCGTGCACGGCGAACTCGGCGGTCATGCCACCGTGCTCGAGGCCGTGGTACATCAGCGCGAACCGCTCCCCCGCCCCCGTCGGCGCGTGGATCGGCAGCTGCCCCGGCACCGGGCCGGACGGGCGGTACTTGCGGGTGACGTAGAGGCCGGTGACGTCGACGCAGTGGTCGGGGTGCAGGTGGCTGATGAAGACCGCGTCGAGCTCGGCCGGGTCGACGTGGCGCTGCAGGTGCCCGAGGGCGCCGTTGCCGAGGTCGAGGACGATCGACCAGGTCCGGCCCTCGTGCTCGGCCTGAACGAGGTAGGAGGATGCGGGCGAGTCGGGGCCGGCGAAGGAGCCGGAGCAGCCGACGACGGTGAGCCTCACCGGCCCACCACCGCGGAGTGGCGGACGACCGAGCCGCCGTAGACGTCGCCGACCTCCGGCCCGAGGAACCGGCGCGCGAGCACGCGGAACTCCTCGGCGTCGCCGGTGGTGGTGAACCCGTGGCTCGGCGGCGGCAGGTCCGCCGGGCGCAGCGCGTCGCGGTCGGCGAGCACGCGGTAGACGTCCTTGGCCGTCTCGTCGGCGGACGACACGAGGGTGACGCCGTCGCCCATGACGTAGGAGATGGCGCCCGTCAGCAGCGGGTAGTGGGTGCAGCCGAGGACCAGGGTGTCGACGTCGCGCTCGACGAGCGGGGCGAGGTACTCGCGCGCGGTCTCGAGCACCTCCGGGCCGCTGGTCACCCCGGCCTCGACGAACTCGACGAACCGAGGGCAGGCCACGCTCGTCACGTCGAGGTGCGGCGCAGCCGCGAAGGCGTCGAGGTAGGCGCCGGACTGGTGCGTGCCCTTGGTCGAGATGACGCCGACCCGGTGGTTGCGCGTGGCCCGGGCGGCGCGGCGCACGGCCGGCCGGATCACCTCGACGACCGGGACGTCGTACCGCTCCCGGGCATCGTGCAGGACGGCCGCGCTGGCGGTGTTGCAGGCGATGACGAGGACCTTGACGCCGTGGTCGACGAGGCGGTCGAGGCACTCGAGGGCGAACTCACGGGTCTCGGCAATGGGCCGCGGGCCGTACGGGGCGCGGGCGGTGTCGCCGAAGTAGGCGACGGTCTCGTGCGGCAGCTGGTCGAGCACGGCCCGGGCGACGGTCAGCCCGCCATAGCCCGAGTCGAAGATCCCGATGGGTGCATCAGCCACGGGTCAAGGCTAGGGCTGCGGTGCGCGTGGCCCGGCACCGACGCCCCGTCTGCTTGCTCACACGTGCGCGTGACTTAGGGGGTCAGCGCGTGCGCCAGCGTCTCCTGCAGCCAGGTGAGGAAGTCGTAGACCGCGAGCGCGTACACCGCCGGGTCGTCGTTCGGCAGGCTGCGCGCCTTCTCCTCGAGCAGGTCGAAGTCCTCGTCCGCCCGCAGCCCCAGCCGCTCCCCCAGCACCAGCCGGACGTCGGTGAGGGCGACGAGCAACGCCAGCGCCTCCTCCTGGTCGAGGCTGACCTTCTGGTCCTGCAGCCCGGACAGCGCGGCGATCGCGGTCGAGAGGTTGGCCGCCTTGCGCGAGCGCAGGCCGTCCTCGGTCAGCCGCCGGAACTCCGCGGCCACCTGCTCGTCCTGCCGGTTGGCGGTCGGGAAGATCCGATCCAGCGCGGGGTCGCGCGGCTGCGGGACCGACCCGCCGAGCTCGGGCACCTGGTCCTCGGCGGACAGGGAGACACCCATGCCGATACCGCCGAGCCCGGCCACGATCTGGTCGAACTCGTCCAGCCCGTCGGCACCCTGGGCGCCGTCACCCGGGCCCCCGGCCTGCCCGCCGCGCACCGGGTCCGGCTGCGTCGGCGCGATCAGCTCCAGCACCTGCTCCATCAGCCCGACGACGAGCCCGCGCTCGACGGCGTCGAGCTTCGCGGCATACCGGCCGTCACGGCGCTTGAAACCCCGGGCCACTCAGGAGTCCTTCTGGAACGTGGCCCACAGGCCGTAGCCCTGGAGCGCCTCGGTGTCGGTCTCCATCTTCTCCCGCGAGCCGGTGGAGACGACGGCGCGGCCCTTGACGTGGACGTCCATCATCAGCCGCTCGGCCTTGGCCTTGGAGTAGCCGAAGTAGGACTGGAAGACGAACGTCACGTAGGACATGAGGTTCACCGGGTCGTTCCACACCAGCGTGATCCAGGGGACGTCGACCTCGGCCACCTCGTCGGTCGAGGCGCTCTGCTGCTCGACGGGGGCGATGGACACGGCACCACCATAGGCTGCCGGCGTGACCTCCCGAACACCCGGCAGCGCACCGGATCCCCGCCCCACCAGCGCCCTGCTCACGGACCACTACGAGCTCACCATGGTCGAGGCCGCGCTGCGCTCAGGAGCGGCCTCCCGGCGCTGCGTCTTCGAGGTCTTCGCCCGGCGCCTGCCCGACGGCCGCCGCTACGGCGTCGTCGCCGGGACCGGCCGGCTGCTCGAGGCGATCGAGGCGTTCCGGTTCGGGGACGCCGAGCTCGAGTGGCTGCGCGACGTGGTCGACGCCGACACCCTGGCCTTCCTCGCGGACTTCCGCTTCGACGGCGACGTGTGGGGGTATGCCGAGGGCGAGTGCTACTTCCCCGGCTCGCCGGTGCTCGTGGTCGAGGCCGACTTCGCGCACGCCGTCGTGCTCGAGACCGTCGTGCTGAGCATCCTCAACCACGACAGCGCCGTCGCCTCCGCAGCCTCGCGGATGACGGCCGCGGCCGGCGGGCGGCCCTGCATCGAGATGGGGTCGCGACGTACCCACGAGGAGGCGGCGGTCGCTGCCGCGCGGGCGGCATACGTCGCCGGCTTCGCCAGCACCTCGAACCTGGAGGCCGGCCGGCGGTACGGCGTCCCGACAGGGGGCACCGCGGCCCACGCCTTCACGCTGCTGCACGACGACGAGCGGGCCGCGTTCGCGGCTCAGATCGCCTCCCTCGGGAAGGCGACGACGCTGCTCGTCGACACCTACGACGTCACGCGGGCCGTGGAGACGGCAGTCGAGCTGGCCGGCCCCGGCCTGGGTGCCGTGCGGATCGACTCGGGCGACCTGCTCGCGCAGGCCCGCGAGGTGCGCGCCCAGCTCGACCGGCTCGGCGCCACCGACACCCAGGTCGTCGTCACGTCGGACCTCGACGAGCACGCCATCGCCTCGCTGGCCGCGGCGCCGGTCGACCGCTACGGAGTGGGCACCTCGCTCGTCACCGGATCGGGGGCGCCCACCGCCGGGATGGTCTACAAGCTCGTCGCACGCGAGGACGCGAGCGGGGAGCTCGTCGGCGTGGCGAAGCGGAGCAAGGACAAGGCGTCGGTGGCCGGGCGCAAGTACGCCCTGCGCCGCCGGAACTCCCGCGGGGTCGCCGAGGCCGAGGTGGTCGGGATCGGCGAGCGCCCAGCCGACGACGGCGACGACCGCGAGCTCCTCGTCCCGCTCATGAGGCGCGGCGAGGTCGTGGCCGGTCCCCACACCGGTCTCGACGCGGCGCGCGCCCGGCACCGGGAGTCCCGGGCCGAGCTCCCCGCCGCCGCCCTGAGGCTGCAGCGGGGAGAGCCCGCCATCCCGACCGTCTACGAGGACTGAGGGCAGGCCGCCCGCCCGCCCGGGCACGCCCGCCCGACGGGCGGTCCGGGCTCCTCCCCGATGGTCGGTCCGGGCTCCTCCCGACGGGTGGTCCGGACGCCTCCCCGCCGTGGCACGGCCGTCCGTAGGATGCGGTCATGACCGCCCAGGACGCTCCCGCCGACTTCCGCGCCGAGGCCGCCGAGCTCGACGCCCGCGACCCGCTCGCCGGCTTCCGCGACCGGTTCCTGGCCCCCGAGGGCAGCGACCTCGTCGCGTACTTCGACGGCAACTCCCTCGGCCGCCCCGTCGCCGACGTGCAGCGGCGCCTCACCGAGTTCGTCGCGGGCCCGTGGGGCAACCGGCTCATCCGCTCCTGGGACGAGGCGTGGCTCGACTGGCCGATGCAGGTCGGCGACCGGCTCGGACGGGTGTGCCTGGGCGCCGGTCCCGGCCAGGTGTTCGTCGGCGACTCCACCACCGTGCTGCTCTACAAGCTCTGCCGGGCCGCCGTCGACGCCATGGCCGCGCAGGGGCGCACCGAGGTCGTCCTGGACACCGACAACTTCCCCACCGACCGGTACGTCCTCGAGGGCATCGCCGCCGAGCGCGGCCTGACCCTGCGGTGGATCGAGACCGACCCGGCCGCCGGGGTGACCCTCGAGCAGGTGCGCGAGGTCGTCGGCCCGCAGACCGGCCTGGTCGTCTTCAGCCACGTGGCCTACCGGTCGGGCCACATCGCCGACGGCGCCGGCATCACCGAGGCCGTCCACGACGCCGGCGGCGTCGTCCTGTGGGACCTCAGCCACACGGTCGGGTCGGTGCCGGCGGAGCTCGACGCGTGGGGCGCGGACCTGGCCGTCGGCTGCTCCTACAAGTACCTCAACGGCGGCCCGGGTGCGCCCGCCTGGGCGTACGTCGCGACCCGCCACCAGGACGCGCTGCAGCAGCCGATCTGGGGCTGGCTCGGCCGGCGCGACGCCTTCCTGATGGGGCCGGGGTACGAGCCCGCCGCCGGGCTGCGGTCCTTCGTCTCCGGTACCCCTCCGATCCTCGCGATGGTCCCGCTCGACACGACGCTGGACCTCATCGAGGAGGCCGGGATGGCCGCGATCCGCGCCAAGTCGGTGGAGCTGACCGAGTTCGTGCTGCGCATCGCCGACGCCGAGCTCGCCCCGCTCGGGGTCGAGGTGACCAGCCCGCGCGACCCCGACCTGCGCGGCGGACACGTCACCCTGCGGCGCCGCGGCTTCCGGGCCGTGACGGCGACGCTCTGGGAGGAGGGCGTCATCCCCGACTACCGCGACCCTGACGGGATCCGGATCGGCCTGTCGCCCCTGTCGACCAGCTTCGCCGAGGTCGTCGACGGCATGTCCGCGCTGCGCGACACCGTCGAGCGGATCGACGCCTTCCAGTAGCGTCGCGCCATGGCACCCGCCCGCCGCGCCCTGGTCCTCGTCGACGTGCAGAACGACTTCTGCGAGGGCGGCTCCCTCGCCGTGGCGGGCGGTGCGGAGGTCGCGCGCCGGATCAGCACCCACGTGCGCGAGCACCACGGTGAGTATGCCGCCGTGGTCGCCACCGCCGACTGGCACGAGGACCCGGGCGCGCACTTCAGCGACGCCCCCGACTTCGTCGACTCCTGGCCGGCGCACTGCCGCGTCGGCACCGACGGCGCGCTGTTCCACCCCGGCGCCGAGGAGGCGTTCGAGCACGTCGACGCGGTCTTCCGCAAGGGCCAGCACAGCGCGGCATACAGCGGGTTCGAGGGCTCCACGGTCGAGGGCGACCGGCGCCTTGGCCTCGCGGAGTGGCTGCGCGAGCGCAGGGTCGAGGAGGTCGACGTCGTCGGCATCGCCACCGACCACTGCGTCCGGGCGACCGCGCTCGACGCGGCGCGCGAAGGCTTCGCCACGACGGTCCTGCTCGACCTCACCGCAGGCGTGGCCCCACAGACCACCGCGGCGGCGCTCGACGAGCTCGCGGGCGCGGGTGTCGCCCTCACCGGTGAGCCGGTGGGGGCCTGAGCACACGGTCCTCGACACGCGCCCTGGCGGCCGGGAGCCGTCCCCCGCTCAGCCGGCCGTGAGGAACTCACGGGCGCCGCGGATGCCGGTGCGCAGGAGGGCCCGTGTGCGGCTGCTGTCGAGGACCAGCCGGGGCGCGCCGCCGACCCCAGCCTCGGCGCGGGTGGTGCTCGCCAGTCGCGACGCGTCGAGACCGTCGCGAGCGGCGACGAGCAGCCCGATCTCGTACCGGCTCAGGGGGTCCGGCCCGACAGCGTGGAACACCCCCGAGAGCTCCCGCTCGACGATCTCGAGCAGCACGTCGGCGAGGTCCTGGACGTGCACCGGGCACTTGACGTCGTCGGTGAACAGCGCGCCCTCCCGGGCACCCGTCGCCAGGTCGTGGACGAGCTGTTCGGTCGGCGACAGGCGTCCGCCCGACGAGCCGAGGACCACCGACGGACGGACGACCGCGGCCCCGGGTGCGCACTCGAGCACGGCCTGCTCCGCGGCCACCTTGGACCGGCCGTAGGGCTCGACGGCATCCGGCTCGTCGTCCTCGGTGTAGTGGTCGCGGTCGCCGCGGAAGACGACGTCGCTCGAGACGTGCACCAGCCGTGCGCCGTGGTCGGCGCAGGCGAGGGCCACGTGCGCCGCACCACCCGCCGTGGTCGCCCAGTCGTCCTGCCGGTATGCCGTGTGGACCACGACGTCGGGGCGCACCTGCGCGAGCAGCGCACTGGTGGCCGCGAGCTCGCGCAGGTCGACCCGCCGCACCTCGCGCCCCGCTGCCTCCGCAGGGCGCGAGGTGAGGAACGTGCCGACGACGTCGTGGCCGGCGGCCTGCGCGCGCTCGGCCACCGCCCGACCCAGCGCCCCGCTGGCGCCGGTGACGAGCAGACGGCTCAGTGGCGGCCGCCCTCGGAGGCGCCCTCGACCACGACCAGCTGCCCGTCGGCGACGAGCTTCCAGTCGTAGGTGGTGAAGGTGGTCGGGTCGATCGTCCCCTGCTGGGTGACCCAGTCGATGATCAGCTGGCGGATCTCGGCCTGGGCGTTGTAGACGACCGGTGCCGTGGTCACGCCGGGGAAGCCCCCACCGCCGGACTGGCGGTAGTTGTTGATGGCGATGACGAACTGCGCGGCCGGGTCGATCGCGCTGCCGGCGTAGGTCAGGTTGGTGATCCGCGAGCCGACGGGCTGGGCGATGTCGATGTCGTAGGCCAGGGACGCGTCCAGCCCACCCATCACGTCGTAGTTGTAGTCCGGCGTGCCGTTCGGCGCCGTGGACGTGACGGCCCGGGTCACGTCGTCGGGGTTGTAGGGGCCGGTGCCGTTGACCTGCTTGAAGTAGCGGGCCGAGTACTCGAGGTAGTCCTTGACCTGGGCGCCCGTGAAGACGATGCCCAGCAGGGTGTTGTCGTAGATGTAGAGACCCGCGACGTCGCGAACGGTCACGTTGCCGGCCGGGATCGCCGCGTCCGGGTTGAACGGTGCGGCGATCGAGAGCACCGGCAGCGTCTCCTGCGGCGTCCCCACGAGGGCAGCCTTCACGGCCTGGCCCTGCACGTGGTTGATGAAGTCGAGGGCGGCGGTGTCCTCGAACCGCGCGGTCGCCGCGGACATCGGGAGGGTGCACGTGCCGATGACGGAGTTGACGTAGGTGCGCACGACCGCGTGGTCGTCCGCGAGGAGGGCCGCCACGGTGTCGTCCTCGGGGACGTTCTTCGAGTCCAGCAGGTGCGAGTGCACGTCCTTCAGCACGTAGCGCTTGCCGTCGTGGGTGACGTCGAAGTCGATGACCGACAGGCGCATGCCCCACTTGAGCGGCTCGGTGAGCAGGACCTTCTTGCCTGGGGTGACCTTGCTGTCGACGAAGCGCTCGACGATCTCGACGTGCGAGTGCCCGACGAGGACGGCGTCGATGCCGGCGACCTGCTCGGCCAGCTGGGTCGAGGCGTTCTCGGGGTAGGGCAGGGCGTCGCCGTAGGAGGACGTGGACTCCGAGCCGGAGTGGCACGCCACCACGACGAGGTCGCAGCCGGCCTGCTTCAGCTTCGGGACGAAGACCTTGGCCTGCTCGACGATGCCGGGGAAGCGCAGCTGGCCGTCGACGTTCGCCTTGTCCCAGATCGCCACGCCGGGCGTGACGAGCCCGAGGATGCCGACCTTGAGGGGATTGCCCTCCCCCCGCACCTTGAAGCTCCTGATGATGTAGGGCTTGAACGCCGGGGCCCCGGTCGTCCAGTCGACCGTGTTGGCCGACAGGAGCGGGAAGTCGCACTGGGACTCGAACGTGCGCAGGGTGTCGATGCCGTAGTTGAACTCGTGGTTGCCCAGGGCGGCGGCGTCGTAGCCGATCTGGTTCATGGCGATCGCCATCGGGTGCTTCGGGCCGCCGGTGATCGGGTCGATCCGCGCGTAGTAGTACGACAGCGGCGTGCCCTGGATGGTGTCGCCCGCGTCGATCATCAGGGTGCGGTCGGCACCACGCTCGGCACGCACGCCGGCGACCAGGGTCGCGATCTTGGCCAGGCCGACGTCGTTGTGCTTGGAGTCGTCGTACTCGGCGTCCTTGAAGTAGTCCCAGTTGAGGACGTTGCCGTGGGTGTCCGTCGTGCCCATCACCGTGATCCGGTAGGAGACGCCGCCCTTGTTCGGGCCCTTCTCCTGGGCCGCGTGCGCGGTGCCGCTGCCGAGGAACGCGGCGCCAGCGCCGGCACCTCCGACCACGGCCATCGCCAGCATCTCCCTCCGGGAGCGCTCGGTGGCCACCAGACGGGCGACGGCGGAGTCGGGAGTGGGCATCAGGGACCTCCTGGGACCTCGGCGACCTCGTGGGTCGGTGGGCGTCCGCGACGGCATGCGGGTGCGGCGTCGGCGACGTGGCGGAACCACCACCCTAGCCTCGGCCCGACGGCGTCGGGACCCCCCGACGGTATGGATTCGGCCAGCTGCGGCCGGCCCGGTCAGGGGTATGCCGTGCGCACCCGGGCGGCCATCGAACGGTGCTCGGCCACCCACCCCGGCGCTGGACGGACGGGCAGGGCGACCTCGATGCCGGTGCTCGCCTCGTCCCACACCCGCACGTCGACCCGGTCCCCGGCAGGCCACGGGGTCAGCCGCAGCGCGACCCCGCTGCCGCCGTCGCGCCACGACACCGGGCGGCCCCGCTCGAGCTCGCCCAGCCCGGCCTCCCACTCCGCCACGTCCGCGCGGGACACGACGTCGGGCCAGCTCGCACGCACCGCACCGACGACCTCGACCACGACGGCGAGGCCGTCGACGTCAAGGTCGTCGGTCTGCTCCTCCTGCGGCCCCAGGACCCGGACCACGAGGCCGGCCGTCGGGTCGACGAGCCGGACGAGGTCCAGCGGGCCCGGTTCCACAGGTCAGCCGATCGAGTAGTCGGAGCCGTCCCGCGAGCGCCCGGCGCTCCACGACAGGGCGTACTTCCCGTCGTCGACGGCCAGCCCGGCCTCGCCCAGCTCCAACGGCCGGAACGTGTCGACCATGACGGCGAGCTCGTCGAAGTACTCCACGCCGATCGATGCCTCGGACGCCCCTGGCTGCGGGCCGTGCGCGTGGCCGCCGGGGTGCACCGAGATCGACCCCTTGCCGATGCCCGAGCCCTTGCGCGCCTCGTAGTCGCCGTCGACGTAGAACATGATCTCGTCGCTGTCGACGTTGGAGTGGTAGTAGGGCACCGGGATCGACAGCGGGTGGTAGTCGACCTTGCGCGGCACGAAGTTGCAGATGACGAAGTTCCAGCCCTCGAAGACCTGGTGCACGGGCGGCGGCTGGTGCACGCGGCCCGTGATCGGCTCGAAGTCGCGGACGTTGAAGGCGTAGGGGTACAGGCAGCCGTCCCAGCCGACGACGTCGAGCGGGTGGAACGGCAGCTCGTGGACGGTGCCGACGATGCCGGACGGGCCGTTCCCGCGGTGCTTGATGTAGACCTCGGCCTCGTCGGTGGCCTTGTCCCCCACGTCCTCGGCGAGCAGCGGCCCCTGCGGCGCCCGCAGGTCACGCTCGCAGTAGGGGGCGTGCTCGAGCAGCTGGCCGTACTTGGACAGGTAGCGCTTCGGCGGCGTGATGTGGCTGTTGGCCTCGATGCAGTAGGCCCGCAGCGGGTCCTTGGTGGAGCGCTTCGGGATCCAGCGGTGGGTCGTCGCCCGCGGGATGACGAGGTAGTCGCCCTCGGCCACGTCGAAGGCCCCGAAGACCGTCTCGACCCGGGCCCGGCCGCGCTCGACGTAGACGCACTCGTCGCCGATCCCGTTGCGGTACCACGGGCTCGGCGCACCGGCCACGGCATACGAGATGCGCACGTCCCCGTTGCCGAGGACGAGCCGGCGGCCGGTCACCACGTCGGTGTCCTTGACCTGCTTGGGCGTGAACAGGTCGTGCAGCTTGAGGTGCCGCGGCTGGAGCGGGTGGTTCGGCGTCGTGGAGAGGTCTGGCAGGACCCACTCGCGGGCGCCCGAGACGGTGGAGGGGATGTTGCGGTGGTAGAGCAGCGAGGAGTCCGAGGAGAAGCCCTCCTCCCCCATGAGCTCCTCGTAGTACAGCTCACCGGGCTTGCCACGGCCGCCGGGGCGCCGGTGCTGGGTGTGCCGCTTGGGCGGGATGCTGCCCATCGCCTGGTAGTGCGCCATCGCTCGCTCTCTCGTCGTCGAAAGGGGTGCTGGCTCCGAGCATGTCACGCCCGTCGAGCCGCCGTGGGCCGACTCCCCCGCGCCCGGCCGCGACGGTGCAGGTGGGCGCTACTGCACCTGGACGATCCCGACCGCAGGGCATCGCGGGAGACTCTGGCCAACCCCCTCCAAAGCCGCCGAAACCGGTGGTGTCACCCGAGAGAAATAGGGGTTCGACCCATGTCCATCGACGACCTGGTCCTGGCGACGTCGCGACCGTACCGATCGCTGCTGTGGGACCTCGACTGGTGGGGGACGCTGTTCCAGTCCCGCCAGCTCGGGTTCGACATGCAGGCGCAGACGCAGTCCAACTGGTGCTGGGCCGCGACCGCGACAAGCGTCTCGCACTACTACTGGTTCTGGAGCTCGTGGACCCAGTGCCGCGTCGTGAACGCCGAGCTCGGCCGCACCGACGCCTGCGACACACCGGTCCCCGCGGCCGCCAACGTGCCGTGGTACCTCGACCGAGCCCTGACCCGCACCGACAACTTCGTCAGCATCACCGGCCCTGCCACCTTCAGCCAGGTGAAGGCGGAGATCGACGCCGGCCGGCCCGTCGGCGCCCGCATCGGCTGGAGCGGCGGCGGCGGCCACTTCGTGTGCATCTACGGCTACAGCCGGTTCCTCGGGCACGAGTACTTTGACATCGACGACCCGATCTACCACAAGTCGCACCTGAGCGTCGCCGACTTCTCCTCGAACTACCAGGGCAGCGGCACCTGGACCCACACGTACTACACGAAGAGGTACTTCAGGTTGCCCATCATCCCGATCCTCGTGGCCGAGCCGATCCTGCGGAAGATCTGGGACGTGCGCCCGCTGCTCAAGCTCAAGCAGGCGCCGTATGCCGAGGCCGCCCGCGAGTCCGCGGGCGACACCAGCGCCTCGCTCGGCCTGGCCCAGCCGGTCTACTCGGTCGGCCTCGACGCCCTCACGGGGCGGCGCAAGGAGGCAGCCACCGGCACCCCCGTCGGCCTGCGGGTCTACGAGACGCTGGAGGGCGTGCCCCAGGCGTGGTTCGACGTCGACGACAGCCGGGAGGGCGAGGTCCGCGCGATGTCCTCGGCCCCGCAGCACCTCGAGGCGTTCCGCAACGCCCTCGAGGTCGCGGTCGACCGGGCCGGGGAGGACGAGCGGGAGTGCCAGCTGCGGCTCTACCGCGTGCCGGCCCTGAACTTCGAGGCGCTGTGGCTGAGCTACGAGGGCGGCGAGGGCGACCAGCTCGTCCCGCTCACGGTCCTGGGGCCACTGCCGTCCGGTGAGCCGGTGCCGTTCCCCGACGCCGTCGGGTCGCTGCGCGAGGCGGCCCGGGCCCTCGGCGACATGGACGACACCATGGGCGCCTGACGGTCCTCCCACCGGCCCGCCGAAGTCGGGTTCGGCGC